>JAFEDM010000285.1 GCA_018241625.1 Pseudomonadota bacterium
AGCCAGCACGGTCACCGCCACGCCGGCGACAACGACCAGCAGCAAGAGCCGGGTGAGTTCGTCCATGAGGCGAGTCTAAGCCGATTGGCTGAGTCTGCCCAAACGCCGGTCTCTCAGAGGTCCAGCTCGATGACGAGAGGGACGTGGTCGGAAGGCTTGTCCCAGCTGCGCACGTCGCGGTGGATGCTGACGCCGGCCAGCCGGTCGGCGGCCTGGGGCGAGAGCAGGGCGTGGTCGATGCGGATGCCGTTGTTCCGTTGCCAGGCGCCGGCCTGATAGTCCCAGAAGGTGTAGGCGCCGGGCGAGCCGTCCGCTTCCAGGAAGGCGTCCGTGAGGCCCAGGAACTTCAGCGCCCGGAAGGCCTCGCGGCTCTGCGGCTGGAAGAGGGCGTCCTCGGTCCAGTTCGCCGGGAACTCGGCGTCGCGCGGCTCTGGGATCACGTTGTAGTCGCCGGTCAACACCAGCGGCTCTTCCAGGGCCAGCAGATCTTGGGCGTGGCGGTGCAGCCGGCCCATCCAGCTAAGCTTGTAGGCGAACTTCTCGGTCGCGACGGGATTGCCATTGGGCAGGTAGATCGAGGCCACCCGCACCGGCGTCGGGCCGCCCACCACCGCCTCCAGATAGCGGGCCTGCTCATCCTCGCCCGGGTCGGGCAGGCCGCGGCGGATATCCTCCAGCGGGGTCTTTGAGAGCAGGGCCACGCCATTGTAGGTCTTCTGGCCATGGACGGCGACGTTATAGCCAAGCCGTTCAAAGGCTTCGGCGGGGAACTTCTCGTCGACGCACTTGATCTCCTGCAGGCAGGCGACGTCGGGCTTGGCGGCCTCGAACCATTTCAGCACCGTCTCCAGGCGCGCGTTGACCGAGTTCACGTTCCAGGTGGCGATGCGCATCGATCCCCCAAAAATCAGGTCGCCGGAAGTTGGGCGTGTCGCGGGCCATGCGCAAGGAAGCTTTCGCCTGTGACGCGCGCGGACCTGACAGACCCAGCTCGACTGTGGCAGCATCGGTGACGCTTCGGGGGAGGCCGGATGAATTGGCAACTTGAACAGGACGGCGCGCGGTTTGTCGGGCGCGTGAACGGCCGCGTGGACGAAACCACCTGGGAGGCCTTCTCGCAGGCGCTCATCGCGGCGGTGAAGGACGCCGCCGCGGCCGGCGGCGCGCCGCTGGTCGTCGACCTGTCGGGCCTGGACTACATGTCCTCCCGCGGGCTGCGGGCCCTGACCATGGCCAAGCGCGAGGCCGGTGAGGTGGTGGCGATCAGCCTTTCGTCACCCAACGCCCGGATGCGCGAGATCCTGGCCATCAGCCGCTATGACAAGCTGTTCGAGGTGATCGGCTGATGCCCGAATCCATGCTCGTGAGATTCTGGGGCACGCGCGGCTCGCTACCGGTCGCGCAGAAGGCCGGCGCCATCCAGGCCAAGATCGCCAGGGCCCTGGTGGCGGCCGGCGGCCATGTCTTCGAGAACGAGGCCGAGGCGGGCGAGTTCGCCGCGGCCAACCTCGACTTCGCGACCTTCGGCGCCTATGGCGGGGCGACCTCCTGTGTCGAGATCGAGGGCGGCGACGACGCCTATCTGATC
>JAFEDM010000286.1 GCA_018241625.1 Pseudomonadota bacterium
CACCCGGCTCAATACCGACGCCCAGCTGCGCATCCACAAGCTGAAGGCTAGCCTGGCGAAGGTGCTGGCGCTGCTGCCGGACGAGCGCCGCGACGATCCGGACGTCGAGTACCTCGAAGCCTATTGCCAGGAGACGGCGGTCACCGTCGTCCAGCTGATCTACCGCGACCGCGCCTACGAGGGCAGCTTCAAGGACGTCGAGTTCTCGCGCCAAACCATGCTCGACCACTGGGCGGCCGGCGTCGGCGACGGCGACCGGGCGATCGCCCAGCGCAAGCTGCATCATCCGGCGACCGGCGGCGAAGCCCTGGCCGTCGACCCCGGCCTTGGCGAGGCCAAGACCCCCGACCTCAGCTCCCAGAAATTCACGGAGACACGCTGATGATCCTGAAATCCAAGTCCGCCCTCGTCACCGGCTCGACCAGCGGCATCGGCCTAGCCATCGCTCGGGCGCTGGCGGCCGAGGGCGCCAATGTCACCATCAACGGCTTCGGCAAGGCCGAGGACATCGAGGCCGAGCGCAAGAAGATCGAAGCCGACTTCGGCGTGAAGGCCGCCTACTCCGCCGCCGACATGACCAAGCCCGAAGAGATCGCCGACATGGTCGCCGAGGCCGAGGCGACCTTCGGTTCGGTCGACGTGCTCGTGAACAACGCCGGCGTCCAGTTCGTCTCGCCGGTCGAGGACTTCCCGGTGGAGAAGTGGAACCAGATCATCGCCATCAACCTGTCCAGCGCTTTCCACGGCATGCGCGCCGCGGTGCCCGGCATGAAGAAGCGCGGTTGGGGCCGGATCATCTCGACCGCCTCGGCCCACAGCCTGGTCGCCTCGCCGTTCAAGTCGGCCTATGTCGCCGCCAAGCACGGGATCGCCGGCCTGACCAAGACCATCGCGCTTGAGACGGCCACCAACGGGATCACCGTCAACTGCATCAGCCCGGGCTATGTCTGGACGCCACTGGTCGAGAACCAGATCCCGGACACCATGAAGGCCCGGGGGATGACCCGCGAGCAGGTCATGAACGACGTGCTGCTGGCCAGCCAGCCCACCAAGGAGTTCGTGACTGTCGACGAGGTCGCCGCCATCGCCGTCTTCCTCTGCTCGGACGCCGCCAAGCAGATCACCGGGGCCAATCTGTCGGTGGACGGCGGATGGACGGCGGCCTAAGGCTCAGCCGGTCAGAGAATGGGCCATCATGATCCTGGTCATCGATAACTACGACAGCTTCACCTACAACCTCGTCCATTACCTGAACGAGCTTGGGGCCGAGACGCAGGTCGTACGCAACGACGCGCTGAGCGTCGGCGAAGCCCTGGGCCTGAAGCCGCAGGGCGTGCTGCTGTCGCCGGGGCCGAAGACGCCGAACGAGGCGGGCATCTGCCTGGAACTGGTGGCCAAGGCGCCGGCCGACCTGCCGATCTTCGGCGTCTGCCTGGGCCACCAGACGATCGGCCAGGTGTTCGGCGGCAAGGTGATCCACGCCAAGGCGCTGATGCATGGGAAGACCAGCCAGATCCATCACGAGGGCAAGGGTGTCTTCGCGGGCCTGAAGAACCCCTTCACGGCCACGCGCTACCACAGCCTGTCGGTGCGCAAGGAGGACCTGCCGCCGGAACTGGAGGTCACCGCCTGGACCGAGGACGGCGAGATCATGGGCGTGCAGCATCGCACCCGCCCGATCCACGGCGTCCAGTTCCACCCGGAATCCATCGCCACCGAATGCGGCCACGAGCTGTTGGCCAACTTCCTCGACCTCGCCGGCGTGAAGCGCCTGGTCGAGGCCTGATCGCCGTCCACGACGATGTCCGACGCCTTCAAGCCCCTGCTGAGCATGCTCGCCGATGGCGGCACCCTGTCGGAGGACACCGCCGGGGACTTCTTCGACGCCTGCCTGCGCGGCGAACCCTCGCCCAGCCAGATCGGCGCCGCGCTCACCGCCATGCGCATGCGTGGCGAGACCCTGGGCGAGATCGTCGCCTGCGCGAGGGCCATGCGCCGGGCCGCCGCTCATATCGAGCCGCCCTACCCGACCATTGATGTCTGCGGCACCGGGGGCGACGGTCGCCACACGCTGAACATCTCCACCGCCGTCGGTTTCGTCGCGGCCGGCGGCGGGCTGAAGGTCGCCAAGCATGGCAATCGGGCGCTGTCGTCCAAGTCGGGCACCGCCGACGTGCTGGCCGAGCTGGGCGTCGACATCGCTATGCCGGCCGAGAAGCAATTGCAGGCGCTGGACCATGCCGGCATCTGCTTCATGTTCGCCCCGGCCCACCACGGCGCCATGCGCCACGTCTCGCCGATCCGCGCTGAGCTGGGCTTCCGCACCATCTTCAACCTCCTGGGGCCGCTGACCAATCCGGCCCACGCCCAGCGCCAGGTGGTCGGCGTCTTCGCCGAGCGCTGGGTGCACCCGTTGGCAGAGGCCCTTAAGGCCCTGGGCTCGGAGCGCGCCTGGGTGGTCCACGGCCAGGGCCTGGATGAGATGACCACGACCGGCGAGACCGCCATTGCCGAACTGCGCGACGGCCAGGTGCGCCTGTTCACCGTCACGCCGGAAGCCGTGGGCCTGCCGCGCGCGGCGCTGGCCGACCTCACCGGCGGGTCTCCAAAGGACAACGCCGCGGCTTTGAAGCGCCTGCTGGAGGGCGAGAAGAGTTCTTATCGCGACGTGGTGCTGCTCAACGCCGCCGCGGCCTTCCTGGTGGCCGAAAAGGTCGAGACCCTCCGCCAGGGCGTCGAGCTGGCTGGCCTGGTGATCGACGACGGCCGGGCGAAGGCCGCCTTGGACAAGCTCGCCGCCCTCGGCGGCGCCTGAGAGGCCTCCATGAGCGACATCCTGGAACGCATCGCCGCCTACAAGCGTGAGGAAGTCGCACAGCGGAAGGCGGATCGGCCGATCCCGGAGCTGGAGGACGCCATTCGCGGCGTCTCCGAGCCGCGGGGCTTCCGCGCGGCGCTGGAACGCGCGCACGGCCCCGGCCGCCTGGCCCTGATCGCCGAGATCAAGAAGGCCTCGCCGTCCAAAGGGCTGATCCGCGCCGACTTCGACCCGCCGGCCCTGGCCAAGGCCTACGAGGACGGCGGCGCGGCCTGCCTGTCGGTGCTCACCGACGCTCCGAGCTTCCAGGGGGGCGACGACTATCTGGTCGTGGCTCGCATGGCGACCGGCCTGCCCTGCCTGCGCAAGGAGTTCCTGATCGATCCCTGGCAGGTGGTGGAAAGCCGCGCGCTCGGCGCCGACGCGATCCTGGTGATCCTGTCGATGGTCGACGACACCTTGGCGTCGGACCTCATCGAAGCGGCCCGGACCCACGGCATGGACGTTTTGGTGGAGACCCACGACGAGGCCGAGCTGGATCGGGCGGCGGCGTTGAAAGCCGACCTGATCGGGGTCAACAACCGCAACCTGCGCACGTTCGAGGTGGACCTGGCGATCACCGAGCGTCTGGCTGCCCGCGCGCCGAAGGACGCCCTCCTGGTGACGGAAAGCGGCATCTTCACCGCCGCCGACGCCGCGCGCCTCGAGCGGTCCGGCGCGAAAGCCATGCTGGTCGGGGAAAGCCTGATGCGCCAGCCCGACGTCGCCGCGGCGACCCGCACTCTGCTGGGCGGCTGATTCCCTCGCCGAGCGACGGTCGTCGGCGGAAATTCCCACGAAGATTCAGTGGCGTTGTGGGTAACTTGACATTAACCTGGAACACCTAGAGAACATTCAACAGGTTTTCGCTTTGTTCTCCAGGCCCGCCCGGGCCGTTCCAGTCGAGGTGCCCGATGCTCACCCGCAAGCAACATGAACTGCTCATGTTCATCCACGAGCGGATCAAGGAGACCGGGGTCTCGCCGTCCTTTGACGAGATGAAGGAGGCTCTCGACCTGGCCTCGAAGTCCGGCATTCACCGGCTGATCACGGCGCTCGAGGAGCGCGGGTTCCTGCGCCGCCTGCCGCACCGGGCCCGGGCTCTGGAGGTGGTGAAGCTGCCGCAGCAGGCGACCATGGCCGCGCCGCCCAAGGGCCGTGCGCCCTTCAAGCCGCAGGTCGTGGACGGCGGGCCGGCGATGGCCGTCGCCGCCAACGACACCCGCGAACTGCCGATCCTCGGCAAGATCGCCGCCGGCACCCCCATCGAAGCGATCCAGCAGGAGCGCGACCGGATCCCCGTCCCCGAAAGCCTTCTGGGCGCCGGCGAGCACTTCGTGCTCGAGATCCAGGGCGATTCCATGATCAACGCGGGCATTCTCGATGGCGACTATGTGGTCATCAAGCGGGGCGACACCGCCACCTCCGGCGACATCGTGGTCGCCCTGGTGATGGGCGAGGAAGCCACCTTGAAGCGCCTGCGCAAGAAGGGCGCGTCCATTGCGCTCGAAGCCGCCAACCCGGCCTATGAGACCCGGATCTTCGGGCCCGATCAGGTGGACGTGCAGGGCAAGCTGGTCGGCCTCATCCGGCGCTATCATTAAGCAAGAAATGCGGGCAAGCTCTGCTGTGGCGACCGCAAAGAGCGGCGTCGATAGGGAGAGACGAACCATGCGTTTCACGACCTTGGCGGCTATCGCCGCGCTCAGCCTCGCGGCTGCGGCCTGCAACAAGCCCGCTGACAAGGCGGCCGACGCCGGCGCGGCGAAGGCCGACTCCGCCGCGGCCTCGACGGCGGCCTCGACCGCTGCGACCGACGCCTCGGCGGCGGCCCCTGCAGCGACTGGCGCGGCGGCTCCGGCCGCGGCTGCGGCTCCCGCCGCGGCGGCCCCTGCTGCCCCGGCGGCCGAGACCCCGAAGAAGTAGGCTCAGCTCATAGTACGGCGAAGCCCTGGGACAGGCGCCCGGGGCTTTTGCTTTTTCCGGCCCTCTCAGCCGGCCGAGTGGTATTCGAACTCGACCAGGAACACCCGCTGTCCGGGGCCATGCTTGGCGGTCTTCAGCAGGTCCACGACCCCCGCGAAGCCTGAGGCCCGCGCCATGGCCGGGGTGATGTCGGACAAGGCGATCTCGCGGATCGCGATCACCTCGATCTCGCCGCCATCGTACTGCGGGTAGCGTCCGCCGACCTTGACCCGCGGGCCATGCCAGATACGCACGCTCGAAGTGATCTCGCCGCTTCTCACGCGGTCGCGCAGCTTCTTGGCGAAGATCATCGGAAATCCGGCCCCCAGGTCCAAGGTCGCCGGCCCCGCTCGTCCTGCGCCCAGACGACCCGCCACTTGCCGGGCCCGTCGCGGTAGAGCTCGGCCGAGCCGCCACGGGCGAAATCGACGCCGGTCAGCACCAGAGGCGCCGGACAGCTTTCCGGCGGGAAGTCGTTCCGCAGGATCACCACCTCCGCCGAGCCGCACATCTGCGGCAGGCGCCCCTCTTTCAGCGGCCGCTTGAGGTTCCAGGCCGAGGCCACCTTGACCGGCGCGTTGGCCAGCGGCGTGCAGCTCCAATGGTCGCAATCGTAGAACTGGTCGCGCGCGGCCTCGGTCTCCTGCGGCTCCAGCCCGCGACGGCGCGCCCAGAGCTCGGCGCCGAACAGCTTGACCTCCGGGCGGAAGAGTACGGCCGCATGACCGCTCTTCACCGCCACGGCCGCGCCGGCGCCATCCACCCAGACGTCCGGGACCGGCGGCTTCGGCGCGAGGTTCACCGCCAGCGCGAACGGCAGGCCCAGCCAGCGCAGGCGTCCCTTCCACAGGCAGAGCCAGAGCAGGCCCACAAAGGCCACCGGCAGCGACCAGTCCGGGCCGCTCGGCACATTGATCTGGGCGTAGGGCGCGCACGCGGCGATATGGGCGATGCGGTTCAGCAGGTCGATGGCGAAGCCCGCGACCTTCAGCGGCCATTCGCCGAGGCCGAACGGCGTCAGCACCGCCCCGATCGCCAGGCCCGGCATCATCAGAAAGCCGCTGATCGGCTCACTGGCCAGGTTCGACAGCAGGCCCCAGGTCGAGACCCGGTTGAAGTCCTGCATGGCGAAGGGCGCTGTGGCGGTGCCGGCCACGAAGCTCGCCGCCGCACCGGCCGCCAGCCAGACCCAGAACCCCTGCACGATCTTGATCGGCCAGGGCACGTTGATCTCGCGCACCGGATGCGGCCAGACCTCGGCCAGGGCGACCAGGGCGGCGGTGGCGGCGAACGACATCTGGAATCCGGGCTGGGTCACGGCCTCGGGCTGCAGCAGCATCACCACCATGGCCGCGAGCGCCAGGGCGTGCAGGCTGATCGCCTGGCGGTCGAACAGGATCGCGCCGAACGCCACCGCGGCCGTGACGGCCGACCGTTCGGCCGGCGGCGGATTGCCGGAAAGCACCAGGTAGGTCAGCACCGCCAGAAGGGCGAGCCCGGCGGCCAGCTTCTTGCCGGGAACGCGTAGGGCCAGCCAGGGGACTGCGGCGATCCCGAAGCGCAGCACGGCGAACACGAAGCCGCCGACGATCGCCATGTGCAGGCCGCTGATCGAGATGATGTGCGCGAGCCCTGAGGCGCGCAGGTCGCTCACCTCCGCCTGCGGAATGAAGGCGTCATGGCCCGTCGTCATCGCCGCCGCCAGGCCGCCCTCCGTCGGGCCCAGGGTGTCGACGATCCTGCGGGTCAGGGCCCAGCGCGTGGCGTTGATGCGCATGGTCAGCCGCAGGCGCCAGGGCGGGTCGGCCGGCGGCGGATTGCCGGAAAGCACCAGGTAGGTCAGCACCGCCAGAAGGGCGAGCCCGGCGGCC
>JAFEDM010000287.1 GCA_018241625.1 Pseudomonadota bacterium
ACGGCGCGGATGATGGAACGCCTGGACGAAGACGGCCAGGAACGCCTGCGCGCCCTCCTCCACGGCGAACGCACGGAGGCGTTCAGCTTCAGCCTCAAGCTCACCCATGCGGATGGCGGCGAGCGTCACTGCTGGATCGAAGGGCGGCCGGAACTCGACGCCGCCGGGCAGCCGATCGGCCTGATCGGCTTCTGCCAGGACGTCACCGAGCGGGAGACGGCCGCGGCCCTGCTGCGCCAGGCGCAGAAGATGGAATCGGTGGGTCAGCTCACCGGCGGCCTGGCTCACGATTTCAACAACCTGCTCGCCGTCATCATCGGCAACCTCGACCTGATCGGCGGCGACCTGAAGGACGGCTCCCTCGAGAAGGAGTTCGCCGACACCGCCCTGGAGGCGGCGCTGAAGGGGTCTGAACTCACCAAGCAGTTGCTGGCCTTCTCGCGCCGACAGACGCTGGACCCGAAGGTCGTCGACCTGAACGCCCTGGTCGAGGGCATGGCCCCGCTGTGGCGGCGCACCCTGGGCGAGGCCGTCACCGTCAAGCTGGCGCTGAAGGGCGACCTGTGGCGCAGCCGGCTGGATCCCGCCCAGATGGAATCCTCCCTTCTGAACCTGGTGATCAACGCCCGCGACGCCATGCCGGATGGCGGCGTTCTAACAGTGGAGACCACCAACGCCACGGTGGACCCCGACAATCCGGAGTTGCCGCCCGGCGACTACGCCGTCGTTGCGGTCTCGGACACAGGAACGGGCATCCCGCCGGAGCTGCTGGCCAAGGTGGTCGAGCCCTTCTTCACCACCAAAGGCGTGGGCAAGGGCAGCGGCCTGGGCCTCAGCATGATCTACGGCTTCGCCAAGCAATCGGGCGGCCAGCTGCGCATCTACAGCGAAGTGGGCCACGGCACGACGATCCGCCTCTATCTGCCGCGCTCGGAAGAGGCCGTCGAGACCGTGAAGGCGCCGGCCACCGGGCCCGTAAAAGGCCGGGGCGAGCGGGTTCTGGTGGTCGAGGACAATCTGGATGTCCGCCGCGTGGCGGTCCGCCAGCTGACCGAACTGGGCTACCAGGTCGTAGAGGCCGAGAATGGCCTGGCCGGTCTCGAGGTCCTGACGCAGGATCATGGCATCGACCTGGTCTTCAGCGACGTCGTCATGCCAGGCGGGATGACCGGCATCGAGATGATCGCCGCGGCGCGGGAGCGCCGCCCAGGCCTGAAGGCCCTGTTCACGACCGGCTTCACCAGCGCCGCCACGGCCAACAACAACCGCGTGACCGGCGCCGACATGGTGATCAGCAAGCCCTACCGGGTGACCGAACTGGCCGCGAAGCTCCGCGAGGCGCTCGAAGCCCCGTCCGGCATGCAATCTCAAGAGCCGCCGGCTTCGGCCGTCGGCTGATGTAACGCGTAAGGAGGAAGGAAGATGGCCCTTATCCTGGTGATCGACGACGAACAGATGCTGCGGCGCACCCTGCGCGCCCTTCTCGAGCGGGCGGGACATACGGTCGTGGAGGCCGAAGACGGCAACCAGGGCCTGGCGCAATTCGACAACCAGAAGCCGGACGTGGTCCTGACGGACATCATCATGCCCAACCGCGAAGGCGTTGAGACGATCGGCGAGATGCGTCGCCGCTCGCCGCAGACCCCGATCATCGCCATGTCGGGCGGCGGCAGCCGCGGGGGTGACCTGTTCCTGACCCTGGCCGAACAACTGGGCGCTTCGGCGACCCTGACCAAGCCGATCCGCCAGGCTGAACTGATCGCGGCGGTCGATGCGGCCCTGAAGCCGGCCGCCGGCGACTACGAAGCCCGCGCCGCGGCGCGCTGAACGTCGGCGTAGAGGTCGATCGGCTCGAACCGCAGGGCGGTTGAAAGACCGTCGATGTCCGGATGCACCGCCGCGCCCGCCACATAGCGGAAGCCGGCGCCGATCGCGCCCAGCACCAGGGCCCGGGACTTCAGGCCGTAGGCCGCGCCTTCATGGCCTTGCGCCCGCGCCAAACCGCCGAAAGCCGTCAGCAGCCGAAGGCTTGCCGCTTCGCGACGGGGCAAGCCTTCCAGATCGGTCGATACGCATTTCAGGCCGCCGGCCGGCGGCATAGCGTGCGGTTCGTCCAGGCGCACCCGCGCGGCCAGCCCGACCCCCAGGGGACGGCTCATTTCCAGGAACGACTTGCAGCCATAGGTCCAGAAGCCGTCGGCGGGCACGTCGACTTCCAAGGTCAGGATCTTGCGCGCCGCGCCCGGGACGCGCGCCAGCGCCTGGATCAGGCTGGCCCGCTGGCTGTTGGTCGCCAGGCTCGAATGCTCGATCGCAATGGTCACCGGCAGTCGGCGTCCCTCGGCGGCCAGCCCCTGCAGGTCCACCACCACGGCGCGCACGAGGGCGATGTCGGTCTTGTAGGCCTGGACCTCCCGCGCCCGGTCGTCGAACTCCGCCCACGGCCGCGACGCGTGCGCCCGGAAGTGCAGCAGGGTCATCTGCCGCGTGTCCCACACCGGCGAATAGTGATGGGGCCCGGCTTCGGCGGCGGCGGCTTCCGCGGCGGCGGAGGGTGCGGCCGCGACCTCGGACGCGGCTTCGGCCGCCTGCAGCGCGCGACTCACGACAAGCTCAACGTCGCCGTCCAGAAGCGCCTGCGCCGGAACGGCCGCACACTGGGTGGCGATATTCAGGCCGGCCGCGTCGGCTTCGCCCTCGCCCAGCAGACGCTCCAGGATTTCACGGGCGATGACGCGGCTCTTGAATTCCGCTTCCTCGGGCCCCAGCGTGGCGAACAGGACCAGGTAGCCGTCTTCCCCATGCCGGTCGAAGACATCGCCCCGCACCATGTGCCTCTGGATCACGCTGCGGGCGGTGGCGTGCACCTTTTCGGCGAGCGCCGGCCAGCGATCGGCCAGCCGCTCCTGCACCTCGGCCAGGCCCACCATGCGGAAGCTGCTGACCGGCAACACGGCGTCCGTGGGTCGGATCCCAGGCTCGCGATGGCGCGAAACGCCGCCCGCTGGGCGGCTTGCGCCATCCTGCAGCAGCCGCCGGGCCACCTCGGCCAACGAATTCAACAGGCCGGCGCCCAGCCGGCCCTTCCCGTCAGACGGTCCCATACGCAACTCCACGGCGTAGCCGAGACCCAGCATTTTCGCGCATCAGTTGTTTATGGGTTTCTAACGGCCTTAGGCAGCCTTCGACGGCCGCCACTGACCGAGCTCCCGGCTAAGACCTACAGGAGCGCGAGCTCGCCTAGCGGCTTCCCATCAGCTTGAAGATGCCGGAACAGCGGACAACGTCGCGGCCGCCCACATAGGCGCGGCCCTCGGCGAAGGCGACATCCCGGGTCGACCGGGTCATCCGCGCCTCGCCCATCACCCAATCGCCGATCCGGGCCATGTGCAGGAAGTCGACGGAGAGATGGATGGTGACGGCCCGCTGCCGCGTCCCGCGCCAGACCGAACCGGCCAGCACGCCATCCATGAAGGCCGACAGCATGCCCCCGTGCACCAGGCCGATGCCGTTGGCGTGGCGATCCAGGGCGTAGAACGCCTGCTCCGCGAGCGGCCCGTCGCCCGGTCGCACGAAATAGGGCCCGTTCAGGGTCGAGAAGCCGCCGCGCCCCTCGGCGGGAACATAGCCTTCCGGCGGCGCAGGAACTTCGTCCGGCGCCGGGCTCACGGCTTGGCGCCCTTCGGCGGCGTCAGATGGATTTCGTAGAGGTGCGGCCAGTACTTGCCGGTCACGAACAGGCGATCATGCGCGCGATCATAGGCGATGCCGTTGGCCACCGCGTCGGAATTGCCGCTCCGCGTCTCCGGCAGGGCGGACAGATCGATCCAGCCCTTCACGTGACCGGTCGCCGGGTCGATCCGGGCGATCATCGGGGTCAGCCAGATATTGGCCAGGATTTCACCCTTCACCCACTCCAGCTCGTTCAGGTTCTTCACCGGCTGGCCGTCCGCAGTCACACGGATGCGGCGCAGTTCCTTGAAGGTAGCGGGCTCCAGGACGCGCAATTCGGGCGTGCCGTCGCTCATGATCAGGTGCTTGCCGTCCTGGGTCAGCGCCCAGCCCTCGCCCGGATAGTGGAAGGTCTTCTTCCGGGTGAGCGTCCGGCGGTCCCAGCGGTAGCCGATGTGGTCCTGCCAGGTCAGGCTGACGATCTCGTCGCCCCAGTTGACGATGCCCTCGCCGAACAGCTTGGGATCGAGCTGGGTCTGCTGCAGCACGACGCCGTCGGACAGGCGCACGCGGCGCACGTTCGACTGGCCGGTCATGCCGGTGCTCTCGAACAGCTCGCCGTCGAGATAAAAAAGCCCCTCGGTGAACGCGCCCGGATCGTGCGGATAGGCGTGCCGGATCTCGACGCCGGAAACCGGCGGGGACGCCAGGGCCGGCGCGGCGACGACCAGGGTCAGGGCGGCAATGCAGGCAAGGAAACGACGCAAGGCCCGACTCCTGGGACTGGACGTCCTTCCTTAGGGGCGAGGGCTCGACCCAGGCAAGGCTGCGTGGCGGCCTAGTCCAGCTCCGGCGCCTCGATATCGGCCACCACCAGGCCCTTCGGGCCCTCGGCGAAACGCACCATGACGTCGTCGCCGGGCTGCAGATCGTCCATGCCGGCGCGGCGCAGGGTCTCGATGTGGACGAAGATGTCGCCCGGCTCGGAGTCGCGCACCACGAAGCCGTAGCCCTTGGTGCGGTTGAACCATTTCACCTTCGCCCGCTCCAAGGGGCCGGTGGCCGTGGGCGGGCGGCGCGGCGGCGGACGGCTGGCATAGTCGCCCCGCAGAAACGCCTCGCGGCTCTCCCTCGGACGGCGTTCGGCGGCGGGCGGCGCGCAGCTTTCGTCCAGGTCCACAACCTCGGCGACCTGCCAACCCTTCGGCCGGCGCACCACGTCGCAAGTGATCATCGAGCCTTCGATCGCATATTCGCGGCCGGAGCTGCGCAGGCTGGTGACGTGCAGAAGCACATCCTTGAGGTCGGTCTGGCTGGGATCGTCGGGGACGATGAATCCATAGCCTTTGCCCGCGTCGAACCACTTGACGCGACCGCTGATCCGCAAGGCGTCGCTATGCGCCTCGATCCCCTCAACTTCGTACCCAGACATCTGCCCCTCGGCCCGGCTACTCCCCGTCATCCCGAAATTCGGGCGGGCCCTACTATAACACTGTTCTCGTAACCTTACTTTCGTCAACGTAGAAAATGCACGCGACAGGGGAATCTGTCGCAAGTTGACGTGACGGGAAGTCAAGTTGTGGGGAAGGTTTCGCGTGGCAGTCCCTAGGGGAGTCGAACCCCTCTCTCCAGGTTGAAAACCTGGCGTCCTAACCGATAGACGAAGGGACCGCGTGACGCGAAGGGCGGCTCTATATCCGCCTTCCCCAGGGGGTGCAAGGCCGCGCCGACGGAAGCTTTGTCGCGGCGGGGGCCGCGTCCGCAGCCGCCTCTCAAATCCTCCGAGGGTCGGCGATGTCCTCGATCTCGAGCTCGACGCCCTGGCGCCCCTGCCAGTCGTCCGGCTTCAGGCGACCCGCGACATGGATCGCGCCGCCCTCGGCCATCAGCCTTTCGCCGGCCGCCGTGCCTTCCGCGCGCCAAGCCACCGCCTTCAACCGTCCGCCCGTCGCGTCGGTGAGGGTGACGCGCGCGTGGCCGCCCTTCAGCATCATCGGTCGTTCGATCCGCGCGTCGGCAAGCGCGAACAGGGGCTCCGGATTGCCCGGCCCGAACGGCGCCAGGCGCTGGAAGTCCTGCCACAGCGCCCGGTCCGCGCCGCGCGTCGTCACCAGGGCGTCGACCTCCAGGGCGTCGGCCGCCGTCGCCAGGGCGCTTTCCTCGGCCAACCGTTCGCACAGGAAGGCCCGCAGTTCGGGGATGGTGTCGGGCCGCACCGACAGGCCGGCAGCCATCGCGTGGCCGCCACCGGCCAGCAACAGCCCCTCGTCGTAGGCGGCCTGGACGGCGCGGCCCAGGTTCACGCCGGGCTGCGAGCGGCCGGAGCCCTTGCCGACATTGGCCGCCCGATCGACGCCCACGACGATCACAGGCTTGCGATAGCGTTCGCGCAGACGGCCGGCGACGATGCCGATCACCCCGGGATGCCAGTCGTCGGCGGCCACCAGCAACATGGGCGCATCGGCGAAATTGCTCTGCGTCTCAATGTGGGAGACGGCGGCCTCCTGGACCTCCGCCTCCACGGCCTTGCGTGAGGCGTTCAGCCCGTCGAGCTCGGTCGCGAGCGCCGTCGCCTCCGCCACGTCGTCGCTCGACAGCAGACGCGCGCCCAGATCGGCTCGGCCGATCCGGCCGCCAGCGTTGATCCGCGGCCCCAGCATGAAGCCCACATGGAAGACCGAGGCCGCCGCCTGGCCGTCCTTCAGCCCGTTCGCGACCTCCATCAGCGCGCGCAGGCCTGGATTGCGCCAGCCGGACATCACTTTAAGCCCCTGGGCCGCCAGGGCGCGGTTGAAGCCGGTGAGCGCGGTCACGTCGCAGATCGCGCCCATGGCCGCCAGGTCCAGCCAGGCCTTCAGGTCCGGTTCGGCGCGGCCGTCGAACAACCCCTGCCGCCGCGCCTCGCGGTTCAGCGCGGCCAGCAGCACGAAGGTCACGCCCGCCGCCGCCAGGTGGCCCTGGCCCGAACCGCAGTCGGGCCGGTTCGGGTTCACCAGGGCGGCGACCTTCGGCATCTCGCCGTCACGCATCAGGTGGTGGTCGATCACCACCACCTCCAGCCCGATCTCGGCGGCGCAGGCCAGGGCGTCATGCGCCGCGGCCCCGCAGTCGACCGTGACCACCAGCTCGGCCCCCTCGGCCTTCAGGCGACGGAAGGCGGCCGGCGACGGGCCATAGCCCTCGGTGATCCGATCGGGGACGTAGATCGGCAGCTCGTGGCCCATGGCCCGGAACCAGCGGACCAGCTGGGCGGCGGAGGAGGCCCCGTCCACATCGTAGTCGGCGAAGACCACGGTCGGGCGCCTGCGCGCCATGGCGTCGACCAGGATCTCGGCGGCCCGATCCATGTCGGCGAAGCTCGAAGGGTCGGGGAACAGCGCCTTCAAGGTCGGGTTGAGGAAGGTTTCGGCGGCGTCGGGCGAAATCCCACGCGCGATAATCGCGCGCGCCAGGGGCTCGCTCAGCCCGTGCGCCATCTGCAGCCGTCGCGCGGCGTCCGCATTGGCCGCGCGCTCGCGCCAGACCCGCCCGCTCAGCGAGCGGGAGACCCCGAGATAGCCGAATGAGGCGTCGCCGTCCGCCAACCGCTTCTCCTCTGAGAGGGGGCACTATTAGCCCCGCGCCGACGAGTCGCCAGCGCAGCGCCTGACTTACACACAGCTTGCGTCAGGATCGGTCGCACCGATTGACGCAGCCTCCATGGCCAAGTCTGCTCGTGGCCGTGACTCCTCCGCACTCCACCCTTTCACGCCGCCAGACCCTCGCCGCCCTGGCGGCTGCCTCCGCGTCGCCCGCACTGGCCGGCGCCGCGCACGACGAGACGCGCGCCAGCGCCGCGGCGCTGCGCCGGCTCTTCGGACCGGCCGCGGATCGTATCGGCCTGAAGCTTGGAACTCCGGGCGGACCGACCTGGTACGAAGCCCATGGACGCGGGGGCCGCCTGACCGTCGAAGGCGACACGCCCGTCGCCCTGGTTCGCGGGGCCTATGCCGCCTTGCGCGACGCGGGCTGCGCCCATGTGAGCTGGGACGGGACCCACACAAAGCCGCCCGTGGCCTGGCCGGACATGTCCACCGGCCGCATGGCAAGCCCTTTCGCCCATCGCGCCTACCTGAACACCTGCACCTTCGGCTACACGACGCCCTGGTGGGGCTGGGAACGCTGGTCGCGCGAGATCGACTGGATGGCGGCGCATGGCGTCGACATGCCGCTCGCGATGGAGGGCCAGGAGTACGTCTGGCGCGCCCTGTGGCGAGAGGCAGGCCTCTCGAACGAGGAGATCGCCGGCTACTTCTCCGGCCCGGCCTTCACGCCCTGGCAGCGGATGGGCAACCTCGAGGGCTATCAGGCGCCCCTGCCCGACGCCTGGATCGACAAGAAGCACGTCCTGCAGACCCGGATCTTGGGCCGGATGCGGGATCTTCGGATGTCCCCGATCCTGCCGGCCTTCGCGGGCTATGTGCCCCGCGCCTTCGCCGAGAAGCATCCCAAGGCGCGGATCTACCGCATGCGCGCGGGCGCGGGGTTCCATCCCACATACTGGCTGGACCCCGGCGATCCGCTGTTCGCCGAGCTCGTGGGCCGGTTCATGGCGCTCTACGACGCGACCTACGGCCCGGGGACCTACTACCTCGCCGACAGCTTCAACGAGATGACCCCGCCGATCGCCGAGGACGGCTCCGACGCCGGCGGCGCCTTCGACGATGGGGCAAGCCAGCAAAGGGCTAGGTCGGAACCCGATCCCGCGGTGAAGGCCCGACGGCTGGCGGACTATGGCCGGGCGATCCACCAGGCCTTCTACCGCGCCCGGCCGGACGCGGTCTGGACGATGCAGGGCTGGCTGTTCGGCGCCGACCAGAAGTTCTGGACCAGCGAGGCCATCGCCGCCTACCTCAGCCAAATCCCCGACGAGGGCCTGTTGGTGCTCGACATCGGCAACGACCGCTATCCGAACACCTGGAAGACGGCTCGCGCCTTCGGCGGCAAGCGCTGGATCTACGGCTATGTCCACAACTACGGCGCCAGCAACCCGGTCTACGGCGACCTCGACTACTACCGCGAGGACCTGAAGGCGCTGGCCGCCAGCCGCGACACCAAGGCGCTGGCCGGATTCGGGATGTTCCCCGAGGGCCTGGACAACAATCCCATCGTCTACGAGGCGGCCTACGACCTGGCCTGGAACGCCGGCGGCAAGACCGATGCCGATTGGCTCGCCCGCTATGCCCGCGCCCGCTATGGCCACACCACGCCGGAGCTAAATGCGGCCCTAAGCCAGCTCGTCGAGGCCGCCTACGCGACGCGCTACTGGACGCCGCGCTGGTGGAAGGACCGCGCGGGCGCCTACCTCTTCCACAAGCGTCCGACGTCGGAGATCGTCACTTTCGGGGGCCATCCGGGCGACCGGACAAAGCTCAGGGCCGCGGTCCGAAAACTGGCGGAGTTGGCGCCCGGCTTTTCCCAGGAGCCGCTCTTCATCCGCGATCTGGTCGAGGCCGCGCGCCATTTGGGAAGCGAGGAGATCGATCTGAAGCTGATGGCGGCGGTCGCCGCCTATCGCAGGGCCGACCTTTCCGCCGGGGACAAGCGCCTGCTCGAGGCCAAGGACCTCGCGTTCAGGCTGGACTCCCTCATGGGCGTCCAACCGCACGGCCTGGCCACCTGGATCGACGAAGCCCGGGCCTACGCGGACAATCGATCGGACGCCGCCGCCTATGTCAGGAACGCCAAGACCCAGGTCACGGTCTGGGGCGGCGACGGAAACCTCAGCGACTACGCCTCCAAGGCCTGGCAGGGGCTCTATCGCCACTACTACTGGCCGCGCTGGGAGATATTCTTCGCAGGCCTTCGGACCGCCGTCGCATCGAAAGTGGGCGAAACCGACGGGGTGCAATTCGACGAACCCACGCTGACGAAGGTCATCAAGACGTGGGAACGGGCCTGGATCGCGCGCGACGACCCCTACGTCCGCGAGGTCCCGGCCGATCCGATCGCCGATGCCCAGGCTCTGCTGACCCGTTTGGAGCAGGCCTAGATGACGACGCCCGCGTCCGCCACCGCTCCACCCCGCTTCCTGGCCTTGGACGTCTTCCGAGGCCTGGCGGTGGCGCTCATGATCGTCGTCAACACGCCCGGACCCGGCGCGAAGCCCTGGCCGATCCTGGTCCACGCGAAATGGTTCGGCTTCACCGCCGCCGACTGGGTGTTTCCTTCGTTCCTGTTCGCCGTCGGCTGCTCGATGGTCTTCGCCTTCAGGCGGCCCATAGGAAACGGCGCGTTCGCGGCAAAGGTCCTGCGCCGCACGGCGCTGATCTTCCTGCTCGGCTTCCTGATGTACTGGTACCCTTTCGTCCGCCAGGGCGACGACGGAAGCTGGAGCCTGATCCCCTTCGCCACCACGCGGGTCATGGGCGTGCTGCAGCGGATCGCGCTCTGCTACGGTCTTGCCGCCTTCGCCGTGCGTTACCTCAAACCCCGCTGGCTGATCGCACTCCCGATCCTTTTGCTGCTTGGGTACTGGGCGATCCTGGTCGCCTGGAATCCGGCCGACCCGTTCTCCAAGTTCGGCAACGCCGGAACGCGTCTCGACCTGGCGGTGCTGGGCCAGGGCCATCTCTACAAGCGTGACGGCGGCTTCGATCCGGAAGGCCTGCTGGGAACCCTGCCGGCGACGGTCAATGTGATCGCGGGCTATCTGACCGCGAAGTGGCTGACGGAAGCCACCGACCGCCGCCGGGTGCTGGCGCAGATGGTGCTGGCCGGCGTACTCCTGATGCTCGCGGCCTGGGCCTCGAGCCCGCTCTTCCCCATCGCCAAGAAGCTGTGGACCTCCAGCTTCGTCCTGCTGACCGTAGGCTCCGACCTGGTCGTGCTGGCGGGGCTCACCGCTTGGCTGGGCGAGCGGTCGGCGAACCCCATCGCCTGGGCGTTCCAGGTGTTCGGCCGCAATCCCATCGTGATCTATCTATTCTCCGAGGTCTTCGTGACCACCCTGAACCAGATCCCGATCGCGCCCGGCGTCGGCGTCTACGATTGGGTGGGTGAGCGGGTCTTCCAAACCATGGCGCCCGGTCCACTGGGGACCCTGCTTTGCGCGGTCGCCTACACCTTCGTCTGTTGGCTGCTGGGTTGGCTCATGGACCGGCGCGGGATCGTCGTTAAGCTGTAGGTATCCGGCGGTAGACCGGGCGCGGAGGACGACATGGCGAAGACGGCGAAGGTCCTGGCGGACGGCATCTCCTTCGGCGAAGGCCCACGCTGGCATGACGGGCGGATGTGGTTCAGCGACTTCTTCCACCATGCGGTGAAGTCGGTCTCGACCGCCGGCGACATCCGCGTCGAGTTCACCGTCGACGACCAACCCTCGGGCCTGGGCTGGCTGCCGAACGGCGACCTGCTGGTGGTCTCCATGACCAAGCGCCGGGTGCTGCGCCGAAGCGCCGACGGCGCCATGAGCCTGCACGCCGACCTGTCGGACATCGCCACCTGGCACTGCAACGACATGACCCTCGACGCCCAGGGCCGCGCCTATGTCGGCAACTTCGGCTTCGACTACGAGACCGAGATGGCCAAGGGCGGGGTCGAGGGCGCGCTCGCCAACCTCATTCCCGCGCGTCTGGCGCTGATCGAGCCGGACGGGACCGTCCGCGTCGTCGCCGAGGACATGCACTTCCCGAACGGCGCGGTGATCACGCCGGACGGCCGCACCCTGATCATCGGCGAAACCTTCGGCTTCCGCCTCACCGCCTTCGACATCGCCCCGGACGGCGGCCTGTCCAACCGCCGCGTCTGGGCGCAGATGGGGACCCGCGCGCCCGACGGCGCCTGCCTGGATGCGGAGGGCTGCGTCTGGGTGGCCAACCCGACCGCGCCGGAGTGCGTGCGCATCGCCAAGGGCGGCGAGGTGCGCGAGATCATCCAGACCGCCCTGCCCTGCTACGCCTGCATGCTCGGCGGCGAGGACGGCCGCACCCTTTTCATGTTCACCTCACGGCCCGACGAGGCCGGCGGCAAGCCGGTGGGCCAGATCGAGGTCGCCACCGTCGACGCGACCCACGCCGGGCGGCCCTGATCCTCGGGCGCCCGTCGCACGTTGCACGCCCCGGCGCGCCGGACCCTAGACCGGCCGCTTCATCCGCACTTCACGGGACGTGCGCGTCGCCGAGTTCAGCACCAGGGTGTGGGTGTGGACGAAGCCGCCCTCCAGCTTCACCCCGTCCAGCAGAGCGCCGTTGGTGACGCCGGTGGCGCAGAAGATGGCGTCGGCACGGACCATCTCGTGCAGGTCGTACTTGCGGTCGAGGTCGGTGATGCCGACGCGGGCGGCCCGCGCGCGCTCGTCGGCGTTGCGGAACACCAGCCGGCCCTGGAACTGGCCGCCGACGCACTTCAGCGCGGCGCAGGCCAACACGCCCTCGGGCGCGCCGCCGGACCCCACGTACATGTCCACGCCGGTCGTCGGATCGGCGGTGTTCATCACGCCCGCCACGTCACCGTCGGTGATCAGGTACACGCGGCAGCCCACCGAGCGCAGGCTGGCGATGATGTCGGCGTGGCGGGGACGATCGAGGACGCAGACGGTGATCTGGTCGGGCGCGACGCCCTTGGCCTTGGCCAGGGCCTTCACATTGTCGGACGGCGACTTGTCGAGGTCGATGACGCCGGCAGGATAGCCCGGGCCGCAGGCGATCTTGTCCATGTAGGTGTCGGGCGCGTTCAACATGGTGCCCTTGGGCGCCCAGGCCATCACCGCCAGCGCGTTGGCCATCGCCTTGGCGGTGAGCGTGGTGCCCTCCAGCGGGTCCAGGGCGATATCGATCTTGTGCTTGCCGCCCTTGCCGACCTTCTCGCCGATGTAGAGCATCGGCGCCTCGTCGCGCTCGCCCTCGCCGATGACGATCTCGCCGTCCAGATCAAGATCGTTCAGGGCCGTGCGCATGGCGTCGACGGCGGCTTGGTCGGCGGCCTTTTCGTCACCGCGGCCGACCATGTTCCAGGCGGCGATGGCGGCGATCTCGGTGACGCGGACCGCGTCCAGCACCAGGCTGCGGTCCAGGGTTTCGGAGCTCATCTTTCGGGCGTTCCCAGCTGTTCTTGAGTCTAGATCTTGGCGATGCGTAGCAGCCTCGGGCGATCCAGCACAGCCGGCAGGGCGGCGATGCGGTCGATTGCGGCGGTCAGCACGGATTCAGCCACCGCGTGGGTGGTGAGCACGATGGGAACGCCGGAGGCGTTCTCAACCGGCTTCTGCAGGAAACTCTCGATCGATACCCCCGCCTCGGCGAGGGTCTCGGAGACCGCCGCGATCACCCCGGGCTCGTCCTTCACCGACAGGCGCAGATAGGCGCGGCCGATGGACTTGGACGGGTCGACCGGCGTGAAGGGCGCCAGCGACGTAGCCGGCGCCTGGAAGACCGGGCGAACCGCGCCGGTCATCACATCGGCGATATCGGCCGCCACGGCCGCTGCGGTAGGCCCCGCGCCTGCGCCAGGGCCCTGGACAAAGATGCGCCCGATCCGGCGGCCCTCGATAAACAGGGCGTTCAGCGCGCCGCCCGCCTGAGCCAGCGGGTGGGAAAGCGGCGCGAGAGAAGGATGGACGCGCACCAGCACGCCGTCCGGCGAACGGTCGGCCGAGGCCACCAACTTGATCCGGTAGCCCAAATCGCGGGCAAGATGGATGTCCAGCAGTTCGACGCCGGCGATGCCCTCGATCTCGGCGGCGGCGTAGTTCGGCGCGCAGCCGAAGGCGAGCGCGGCCAGGATCGAGATCTTGTGGGCGGCGTCGAACCCGCCCACGTCCATGGTCGGGTCGGCCTCGGCGTAACCCAGCCGCTGGGCCTCTGCCAGCACCTCGGCGAAGGAGCGCCCGGTCGCCTCCATCTCGGTCAGGATGTAGTTGCAGGTGCCGTTCAGGATGCCGGCCACCGAGGCGATCTCGTCGCCGACCAGGGCCTCGCGGATCATCTTCACCGCCGGGACGCCACCCATGACGGCGGCTTCGAACAGCAGGGGCGCGCCCTTGGCCTCGGCCAGAGCGGCGAGCTCCGCGCCGTGCTCGGCGATCAAGGCCTTGTTGGCGGTGACCACCGGCTTGCCGGCGGACAGCGCCGCCTCGACCGCGGCCTTGGCCGGGCCGTCGGAGCCGCCGATCAGCTCGACGAAGACGTCGGTCTGCGGCGAATTGGCCAGCGCCACCGGATCGTCGAACCAGGGCAGGCCCGAGATGTCGAAGGGCCGGGGCCGCGAGCGCGAGCGGGCTGAAACCCCCGTCACGACCGCCTTGCCGCCCGCCGGCGCGAAGTCAGGATGCTCGGCCAGGAAGGTGAGCAAGCCCGCGCCCACCGTCCCCAGGCCGGCGACGCCGATGCGCCAGGTCTTCTGCTGGGTCATTGCGCCGCCAGGGTGTTGTGGGACCGCGCCAGGATCTCGTCGGCCTGACTGAGGAACTTCTTCACGTTACGCGCCGCCTGACGGATGCGGTGCTCGTTCTCCACCAGGCCCACGCGGACATAGCCCTCGCCGTATTCGCCGAAGCCGACGCCCGGGGCGACGGCCACGCCGGCCTCCTCGACCAAGAGCTTCGAGAACAGCAGGGAGCCGGCTTCCTTGAACTGCTCCGGCACGGGCGCCCAGGCGAACATCGAGGCGCCGGGCGACGGGATGTCCCAGCCGGCGCGCTTCATGCTCTCGACCAGCACGTCGCGGCGGGCCTTGTAGATGCCGCGGATCTCCTCGACGCAGTCCTGCGGCCCGTTGAGCGCGGCGGCGGCGGCGACTTGGATCGGTGTGTAGGCTCCGTAGTCCAGGTAGGACTTCACCCGCGCCAGCGCAGCGCAGATCCGAGCGTTGCCCACGACCATGCCCACCCGCCAACCGGCCATGGCGTAGGTCTTGGACAGCGAGTTGACCTCCACGGCGATGTCGCGCGCGCCCTCGACCTGCAGCACCGAGGGCGGCGGATTGCCGTCGAAGTAGATCTCCGAATAGGCGATGTCGCTGATCACCAGCATCTCGTGCTTCTTCGCGAGCGCGATGGCGTCCTTGTAGAAGTCGAGGTCGACGCACTGGGCCGTCGGATTGGACGGATAGCTGAGGATCAGCACCGTCGGCGCCGGCGCGGAGTACTTCACCGCCCGGCTGACGCCGGCCAGATATTCCTCCGGGCTCAGCGCCGGAACGTGGCGGATCACGCCGCCGGCCATGATGAAGCCGTAGGCGTGGATCGGATAGGCCGGGTTCGGACAGACGATCACGTCGCCGGGCGCGGTCAACGCCTGGGCCAGGTTGGCGAAGCCCTCCTTGGAGCCCAGGGTGGCGATCACCTCGCTGTCAGGATCCAGCTTCACGCCGAAGCGGCGCTCGTAATAGCCGGCCATGGCGCGACGCAGGCCGATGATGCCCTTGGAGGCCGAATAGCGGCCGGCCTTGGGATCGCGGGCGGTTTCGACCAGCTTGTCGACGATGTGCTTCGGCGTCGGCATGTCGGGATTGCCCATGCCGAAGTCGATGATGTCCGTGCCCTGGGCGCGCAGGCGCGCCTTTATGCGGTTGACCTCCTCCAGGACGTAGGGAGGCAGACGGCGGATGCGGTGGAACTCGGGGGTCATGGCGAAAGTCTTGCGCCGCGAAATGCCCGTGCGGCTTCTCTCGATGTGAAGGCGGGCATGGATAGACTCCGGGCGGGAGACAGCCAAGCCATGGTTCGATGAAATTTCGGCCCCCGGGACAGAAGCGCCGGATCAGCGCTTCGTCGGCGAGGGCGGGTTAGCTCGGGCCTTCTGCGACTTGGCGAAGGCCTCGGTCTCTTCGGGATTGGCCGGGGCCAGCTTGGGGCCGGCGTCGATCTGGGCCTGGGCGGCGAAGCCTTCGGTGTCCTTCAGGGTCCAGGTCTCTTCGGCCGTCGCCTTGACGATCCGGGCGCCCTCGCCTTCAACATCCGCTGCGTCACGCCCGTACTGTCGCACCGGACGCAGGCCCTTGGGCTTGGCCGGGAAGGCCGCGAAGGTAGGATACGGCGCATCGGCGCGAACGGTCTTGGCCACTTCGGCTGCGATCGGCGAGCGCGGATCCACCTGGGCGTCGTGGAACGGCGCGGTGATGCAACCGCCCAGAAGGCCGAACGCCGATACCCCTGCAG
>JAFEDM010000288.1 GCA_018241625.1 Pseudomonadota bacterium
CGCATCGGACGCAACGTTCTGCGCGCGATCATCGAGTCGAAGCGCAAGGACATCGAGGTCGTGGCGATCAACGATCTGGGCCCGGTCGAGACCAACGCCCACCTGCTGCGCTACGACAGCGTGCATGGCCGCTTTCCGGCCGAGGTGACGGTGGACGGCGACACCATCCACATCGCCGGCTACCCCTCGATCAAGGTGACCGCCGAGCGTGACCCGTCGAAGCTGCCGCACAAGGCGCTGAACGTCGACATCGCGCTGGAATGCACCGGCATCTTCACCGCGCGCGACAAGGCCGCCGCACACCTGGAAGCCGGCGCCAAGCGGGTGATCGTCTCGGCTCCGGCCGACAACGCCGACAAGACCATCGTCATGGGCGTCAACGAAGACACGCTCACCGCCGACGACCTGGTGATCTCCAACGGCTCGTGCACCACCAACTGCCTGGCGCCGGTGGCTCACGTCCTGCAGGAACTGTGCGGGATCGAGCGTGGCTACATGACCACGATCCACTCCTACACGGGCGACCAGCCGACCCTCGACACCCTGCACAAGGACCTCTACCGCGCCCGCGCCGCGGCCATGTCGATGATCCCGACCTCCACCGGCGCCGCCAAGGCGCTGGGCCTGGTGATCCCGGCGCTGAAGGGCAAGCTGGACGGCTCTTCCATCCGCGTGCCGACCCCGAACGTCTCGGTGGTCGACCTGAAGTTCGTGCCGGGCCGCAGCGTGACCGTGGAAGAGATCAACGCGGCGATCGAGAAGGCCGCGGCCACCCCGCGCCTGAAGGGCATCCTCTGCGTCACCAAGGAGCCGCTGGTCAGCCACGACTTCAACCACGTGGCCGCCTCGTCCACCGTGGCCCTGCCGCAGACCCAGGTGATCGACGGCGGCCTGGGCCGCGTCCTCAGCTGGTACGACAACGAGTGGGGTTTCTCGACCCGGATGAGCGACACGGCCATCGCGCTGTCGAAGTTCCTCTAGGTCCAGACCAGACCCATGCCCTTCAAGACCCTCGACGACGCGGACCTTAAGGGCAAGCGGGCCCTGGTCCGCGTGGACCTGAACGTGCCTATGGAGGACGGGAAGGTCACCGACGACACCCGCCTGCGGGCCGCCAAGCCCACGGTGGACAAGCTGCGCGCCGGCGGCGCCAAGGTGATCCTGCTCGCCCACTTCGACCGGCCGAAGGGCAAGGTCGTGCCGTCCATGAGCCTGAAGCCGGTGGTCGAGCCGCTCAGCAAGGTGCTGGGCGTGCCTGTGGCCTTCGCCCCGGACTGCGTCGGCCAGAAGGCCCGCGACGCCGTGGCCGCCATGCAGCCGGGCGACGTGCTCCTCTTGGAGAACGTGCGCTTCCACGAGGGCGAGGAGGCCAACGACCGCAAGTTCGCCGACGCGCTGGCGGCCAACGGCGACCTCTACGTCAACGACGCCTTCAGCGCCGCGCACCGGGCGCACGCCTCCACCGAGGCCCTGGCGCACCGCCTGCCGGCCTATGCGGGCGAGCAGATGCGCCTGGAGCTGGATGCGCTGGACCGCGCGCTGGGCCGGCCCGAACGGCCGGTGCTGGGCATCGTCGGCGGCTCGAAGGTCTCCACCAAGCTCGACCTGCTCAAGCACCTGGTGACCAAGCTGGACAAGCTGGCCATCGGCGGCGGCATGGCCAACACCTTCCTCTACGCCCAGGGCCACGACGTGGGCTCGTCCTACTGCGAGAAGGATCTGGCGGAGACGGCGCGCGAGATCATCCGCATCGCCGGCCAGAACAACTGCAAGCTCTTCCTGCCGCTCGACATCGTGGTGGCCGAGAAGCTGGCGCCCGGCGCGCCGGCCCGCGTCCGCCATGTGGGCTCGATCGACGACGAGGAGCGCATCCTCGACGCCGGCCCAGAGACGGTCGAACGCCTGTGCCGCGCCATGGACAACTCCAAGACCCTGATCTGGAACGGCCCGCTGGGCGTGTTCGAGATGCCGCCCTTCGACAAGGGGACGATGGACGCCGCCCGTCATGCCGCGAAGCTCGCGAAGGACGGGAAGCTGGTGGCCGTGGCCGGCGGCGGTGATACGGTGGCCGCCCTCAACGCGGCCGGCGTGACCGACGACTTCACCTTCGTCTCCACCGCCGGAGGCGCGTTTCTTGAATGGATGGAGGGCAAGACGCTGCCTGGCGTCGCCGCCCTTCAGAACCAGGGCTAAACTGGCCCAGATAGAGAGCGATAGGACCGATGGCCCGTATCACCCTGCGACAACTCCTCGATCACGCCGCCGAGCACGGCTATGGCGTGCCCGCCTTCAACATCAACAACATGGAGCAGGCGCTCGCGATCATGGAGGCCGCCGAGGCCACCAATTCGCCGGTGATCATGCAGGCCAGCCGCGGCGCGCGCTCCTATGCCAACGACATCGTGCTGAAGCACCTGATCGACGCGATGGCGGAGATGTATCCGGACATCCCGATCTGCATGCACCAGGACCACGGCAACAACGAAGCCACCTGCGCCACGGCGATCCAGTACGGCTTCACCAGCGTGATGATGGACGGCTCGCTGAAGGCTGACGGCAAGACCCCGGCCGACTACGACTACAACGTCGCCGTCACCCGGAACGTCGTGAACATGGCCCACTGGGTCGGCGCCTCGGTGGAGGGCGAGCTCGGCGTGCTGGGCAGCCTCGAGACCGGCATGGGCGAGAAGGAAGACGGCCACGGCTTCGAGGGCAAGCTCGACCACAGCCAGCTGCTGACCGATCCGGCCCAGGCGGTGGATTTCGTGAAGGCCACCGAGGTTGACGCGCTCGCCATCGCCATGGGCACCAGCCACGGCGCCTACAAGTTCAGCCGCAAGCCGGACGGCGACGTCCTGGCGATGAACGTGATCGAAGAGATCCACCAGCGCCTGCCGAACACCCACCTGGTGATGCACGGCTCCTCCTCGGTGCCCGAGGACCTGCAGGAGATCATCAACAAGTACGGCGGCGAGATGCCCCAGACCTGGGGCGTGCCGGTCGAAGAGATCCAGCGCGGCATCAAGCACGGCGTGCGCAAGATCAACATCGACACCGACAACCGCATGGCCATCACCGGCGCGATCCGCAAGGTGTTCGCCGAGAAGCCGGGCGAGTTCGACCCGCGCAGCTACCTGAAGCCGGCCAAGGAGGCGATGCGCAAGGTCTGCGTCCAGCGCTTCGAGCAGTTCGGCACCGCCGGCCACGCATCGTCGATCAAGGCCATCCCCCTGTCGACGATGGCCAAGCGCTACGCCGCCGGCGAACTGGCCCCGAAGATCGGCCTGACCAAGGTCGCGGCCGAATAGAATCCGCCGTGGCGCCCGCGATCAAACGGCGGGACGCGGAACAAGCCCCAAGGGCCGGGCTTTGGGAGAGCATGCGCAAACATGCTCTCCTGTTTGCCGTCGCCTTCCTGATCCTGGCCGGATTCTCGCTGTTCACCGGCTGGGCGGCGCTCGCGGTCGGCCGCATGGGCGGCGGCTGGAAGGGCCTGCTGCCGATCTGGCCCTATGTGCTGGGCGGCGTGGTTGCGACCGGCGGCCTCGCCGGCGCCCTGATGTGGCTGGCTTTCTACTCGGCCAACCACGGCTACGACGACGGCGTCGAGGACCACCTGGAGCCGCACGACACGCCCTAAGCGCGCTGTACCAGCCGAAGGGGCTCAGGCCTCGATGGCCGCGCCCTTCATCTCCTTCACGAACAGCAGGCCGACCACGAAGGTCACCGCGGCCACGGTGACCGGGAACCAGAGGCCGAAGTAGATGTTGCCGCTGGCCACCACCATGGCGAAGGCGGTGGGCGTCAGGAAGCCGCCGAACCAGCCGTTGCCCACGTGATAGGGCAGGGACATGGAGGTGTAACGGATCCGCGCGGGGAACATCTCCACCAGCGCCGCGGCGATCGGTCCGTAGACCATGGTCACGTAGAGCACGAGCAGCCACAGCAGGAAGACCGTCAGCGGGATGTTCGTCTTCGCCGGGTCGGCCTTGGCCGGATAGCCGGCGGCCTTCAGGTCACCGCCGAGGGTCTTGGTCCAGGCGGCCTTCTGCGTCTTGAGGTCGGCGGCGGGCAAGGCCTTGCCGTTGAAGCTGGGCAGGGTGACGGCGCCGATCTTGACCGACGCCACCGTCCCGGCCGGCGCCGCCTCGTTCTTGTAGCTGACACCGGCGTTGGCCAGGGTCGACTTGGCGATGTCGCAGGACGAGGCGAAGGTCTGCTTGCCCACCGGGTCCAGCTGGAAGGCGCAGTCGGCGGGATCGGCGATCACCGTCACCGGCGACGCCGCCGTCGCAGCCGCCAGGGCCGGGTTCGCCGCCGCGGTGATCGCCTTGAAGATCGGGAAGTAGGTCAAGACCGCCATCAGGCAGCCGGCCAGGATGATCGGCTTGCGCCCGATCTTGTCCGACAGCCAGCCGAAGACCACGAAGAACGGCGTGGCGAACAGCAGGGCGAAGGCCACCAGCTCGTTGGTCAGCACCCCGTCGATCTTCACGAACTTCTCGAGGAAGGTGAGCGCGTAGAACTGGCCGGTGTACCAGACGACCGCCTGGCCGGCGGTGAGGCCCAGCAGGGCCAGGATCACCAGCTTGAGGTTCGACCACTGGCCGAAGCTCTCGGCCAGGGGCGCCTTGGAGCCCTTGCCCTCGTCCACCATCCGCTGGAACACCGGGCTCTCGTTCAGCCGCAGGCGGATCCACAGCGAGACCATCAGCAGCACCGCCGAGACCAGGAAGGGGATGCGCCAGGCCCAGTCCTTGAACGCCGCTTCACCCGTCTGCTTGCGCACCAGGATGATGACGATCAGCGACAGGAAGAGGCCGAAGGTCGCGGTGATCTGGATCCAGCTGGTGTATAGGCCGCGCTTGCCGTCCGGCGCGTGCTCGGCGACGTAGGTGGCCGCCCCGCCGTATTCGCCGCCCAGCGCCAGGCCCTGGATCAGGCGCAGGGTGATCAGCGCAATCGGCGAGATCACGCCCCAGGCCGCATAGCTGGGCAGCAGGCCCACCGAGAAGGTGGAAAGCCCCATCAGGATCATGGTGACCAGGAAGGTGTTCTTCCGGCCCCATAAGTCGCCCAGGCGGTCGAAGATGATCGCCCCGAACGGGCGCACGGCGAAGCCGGCGGCGAAGGCCAGCAGGGCGAAGATGTAGCCGGTGGTGGCGTTCACGCCGGAGAAGAAGTGCTCGGTGATGAAGCTGGCCAGCGAGCCGTAGAGATAGAAGTCATACCACTCGAAGACCGTGCCCGCCGACGCCCCGGCGATGACCACGCCCGTCGACGTGCGCGAAGGCGCCCCGGCGCCCGCAGCAGCCGCTACCATTGTTTCGCTCCCACCCGTTTGCCCGATGTGGGCGCGTTGCGCGCCCGGGGTTCGTTGAACGCGAGCCTATGGTGAAGGCGAGGCGGCGGCTAGGGGCGCGCCGCTGAGATTCTAGTGAATGACCCGGGTCTCGGACGGCCGGGGCGTGAGCGTGTCGCTGAGCGCGTTGGCGACGCCGATCCAGCTGACGTAGGGCGTGACCAGGGCCGCGGTCGCCGGGTCCACCTGCCGCGCGCGCCAGACATAGGCCGCGGCCGTCCCGACAGAGGCGATGGCCGCGGCGAGCTGGCCGCCCAGCCGCTTGGGCCCCAACGCCATCCAGACGGCGTTCAGCCCCTGAGCCATGCCCCAGAGGGTCAGGGCCTGGGTGCGCGCCGCGCTGGGCGGAGCGTTCCAGACCCGCAGGCCCGAAAGGGTGAGCGCCATGAACATCGGCGGCCACAGGCTGGTCAGGAACTTGGGCGCGGGCTTGGGCGCGGACTTCTGCTCCCACTCCGGCGGCTCGTAGTCGGAATAGGCCTCGTAGCCATCGTCCTGCGGCCGGCTGCTCGCCTTGGCCAGCAGGGCGGCGGCGGCCACCGCGCCCACCGTGATCCCCAGGCCGATCAGAATATGCTGGGCGGAACGTCCACGGCTGTTGGCGAGGCTGTCGACAGCCCCGCGGACCGGATGTGTCGGCATGGATCGGCCTCCCTGTCCTCAGACGCCCACGGAACCACAAGTCCCGACGCGCCCGACCGGTTCCGCCCGACGCATCGGCTCAGTTGGCGCCGTCCGCCGCGCGGGGCAAGGGCGCTCGCCTGCGAAGATAGGACGGCTTGCGGCATCTTGAGGGCGCCGCCGGGGTGACCTAACACCGGGCCATGGCCGACCTTCTCTGCCGCCTCTACCTGATCACCCCGCCGCGCCTGGACGACCTGGCCGCGTTCGGCCACGTGCTGGCCCATGCCCTGGACGCCGGCGACGTGGCCGCCCTGCAGATCCGACTGAAGGACCAGCCGGACGAGATCGTCGCCGCCGCCGTCGACGCCCTGATGCCCATCGCCCAGGCGCGCGGCGTCGCCGTGATCCTCAACGACCGGCCCGACCTGGCGGCGCGGCTGGGCTGCGACGGGGTCCATATCGGCCAGGACGACGCCCCGCTCAGCAAAGCGCGCCGGATCATGGGCAAGGACGCCATGATCGGGGTCACCTGCCACGACAGCCTGCACCTGGCCATGGAGGCCGCCGAGGGCGGGGCCGACTATGTGGCCTTCGGCGCCTTCTTCCCCACCACGACCAAGGACGCGCCCACCCGCGCCGACCCGGCGATCCTGACCGGCTGGCAGGCGGACATGCTGGTCCCGTGCGTCGCCATCGGCG
>JAFEDM010000289.1 GCA_018241625.1 Pseudomonadota bacterium
CACCGCCAGCACGGGCAGGTCGGAGAGCACGTTCAGGCTGAGCGCCGTCAGGGCGGCCAGGCTGAGGGCCAGCACCACGGCGTAGACCCGCCGGCTCAGGCCCACGTCGAGGATCGGCGCGGCCAGGAAGTTGAAGGCGCCCGGCAGCAGGCTGAGGCCGGTGATCGAGGCGATCTGCAACTCGGGCACGCCGCGCGCCGCCAGAAGCTGGGGAATGGTGATCACCAGCACGCCGCTGAAGGCGCCGTTGCACGCGGTGGCCAGGCCCAGGACCCAGGCCGGCGGCGTGCGGCGCGTGCGCGCCCCCGCGCCGGATGATGATTCAGACCCCACGACGTCTCCCCGAAAGCCGCAGTACCCTAGGGTGCGGATCGACGGCGCGCCATGGCTGCGCGCCGCTCATTGCGCACGGGTGGCGCGTCAGTTGAACCGGCCCGAGGTCGCCTGCGACTTGTGCCCCTGGCCGCTGCCCTCCTTCTTCTCCTCGCCGGCGGGCGGCAGCGGCGGCGGATTGCACTCGCCGCGCGCGGGCTCCCTCGGATTGATCGGGACACGGGTCGGCGCGCCGCGGGGCTTCAGGTATTTGTCGAACCAGTCGATGGCGATGGTGACCGCCCGATCCCGTTCGGCGCCATAGATGTCGTAGTGGGTGATCTTGGGCAGGATCACCATCTTGCGCGGCCCCTGCACCCGCTCGCAGGCCAGCTGGCCGTTGTGGGTGTTGGAGAACAGCTCCTCCTTCTCGGCCAGGACGAACAGCGCCGGCGCGGTCACGTCGTCGGCCTCGTCCACGGGGGCCCAGCGCACCAGCTTGTTCCCCACCGGCGCGCCGACCTGGCCGCTGGACGTGCGCGCGCGGTCGGCGGGGTAGGGCGCCTGGCCTGCGGCGATGGCGGCGGCGGCCGCGTCGGCCTCGGCGAGCACCCGGTTGGGGTCCGGCTGATAGGGCTTGGAGGGGCGCAGGTCGGCGCGGGTCACCTGGCTCACCAGGGCCTTCACCCGCGGGTCGTTGGCCGCGACGTGCAGGACATGGCCGCCGGACAGGTCGGAGCCGCGCACGCCGATGCGGGTGGCGTCGACCATCGGCTGGGTCGTGGCGTAGCTGACCGCGTTGAACCAGTCCTCGCCCTGCTCCCAGGGGTCGATGTAGCCCCGCAATGGCCGCACCGGCGCCGTGAACGCCTCGCCGCCGGCGGCGGACTGGCCGGTGAGGATCACTCGCCCGTCGCTGTCGCCCCAGCCGCGGTAGTCGAACAGCATCACCAGATAGCCGGCCCGGGCCAGGTCGACGGCGTCCTGCCGGAAGGTCGCGGCCGTGGCGCCCCAGCCCTGCGCCATGATCACCGTGGGCAGGGTCTTGCCCTCGTTCTCCGCGGCGTAGAGCCACTGGGCCGTCAGGCGCACGTTCTCGCTCAGGAAGTCGCTGGTCCTGAAGGCGACGCCGTCCGGTGGCCGATAGTCGCGCGCCGCGGGCAGGCCCTGGACGGTGGCGGGATCGACGGCGGGCGGCCTCGGGGCATCCTTAGGGGTGTCGACCGGGCCGCCCTGTAGCGACAGGGTCCTCTGGGCGGCGGCGGAAAAGGCCAGTCCAGTGACGGCGAGCGCCAGCGCGCTGCGGCCCGCCCATCGCTGAAGGTGAAATCGACGTTCACTCCTAAGCCCTCCTCCTCGGTGGAGGAGGGTTGGGTGGTGGTGCGATTGCTGCGCTGACGTCTCGCACGCCGGTTGGCTCCGACGCCGTTCGCGCCAAGCCGTCAACCTCCTGAGTTCACCACCACCCTTGCCCTCCTCCGTCGAGGAGGAGGGAAGAACGACGGGTCGACTTTCGCAAATATCGACTGGGCCTGGAGCGCGTTTCATGGGTTCACGCCGCCTGCGGCTAGCCGGCCTTCGACGGCGATGCGGGTTGGCGGAAATAGTCGTCGTAGATGCCCAGCACCCGGTACTGCATCTCCAGCTTCTCATCCCCCTCCTTCTTATGCAGCACCGCGTAGCCGCTATAGAGGTCGGGGTTGATCCGCTTCAGCTTGCCGCTCTCTGACGTGTTCTCCCAATGGTCGCCGGCGCCGGAAAGCCCGCATTCCTCGAACTTGCGGAACTGATCGTGCTGGGCGTCTGTGGGGATGTCCTCCTTGGCGGTCGGCGGCTTCCAGGCCGTGCTCAGGTTGCTGCGCATCCAGACGGTGTCGATGCAGTGGCCGTCGGCCGAGCGGAACACGCGGACCGTGCGCGAATAGGTCCAGCCCGAACCGTCGAACTCGGCCGAGCGCTGGTAGATGTTGAAGACGATGCCCAGCCGGAACGCCGGCAGGTCGGGTGGCGGCACAGGCTTGGGCGTCGCGTCGAGCTTGGCCTGAACCTGCTGGATCCGCTGGGACATCAGCAGGGCTTCGGCCCTTTCGCGCTGCACGACCTCCTGGAGCATCAGCATCAGCGCGGCCACCAGGATCAGAAACAGGAACAGGATGCCGATGAACAGGTCGGTGAAGGACACGAACGGCCCTTCGTCATCCATCGGCTCCGGGACGCTCGCGGCGCGCCTGAGGCGAAGCGGCGTCACTCGCCGCGTCCAGGCGACAGGGCCGGCCCCAGGGTGATGACCGAGCGTCCTGCGTTGGCCTTGATGGCCGCGGCCGTCTCGGCCAGCGCCGCGTTGAGCGGCTCCAGGTCCAGCTTCGAGATCCGGTCGCGCACGGCGGCCTTCACCACCCTGGCGTCGAGGTCCTCGTCGGTCTCCATCGGCGGGCACCAGGCCGCGGCGATCTGCGGATCGGTGAGCGCGTGGTCGAAGGCGTCGCCGAGCTGGACGATGTGGGGCGCCTTCTCCGCGTTCGCCCGATAGATCTGCACCACCAGGGCGCAGCCGACGCCCACCGCCGAGATCCAGAACTTGTTGGCCGCCGTCGCCAGCAGCAGCTGGATGAAGACCCGCATGTGGGCGCTCTGGTCGGCCGCCGAGCCGTCCGCCGCCCCGATGTTGGTGCTGGCGATGGTCAGCGCCGCGATCAGGCCCATGAAGGTGCCGAGCAGGGCCAGCCGGATGATGAAGTCGCCGAAGCCACGCAGGCCGGTGTGAAGCCGCCGATACTGGTCCTCGATCATCGTCCGCGCCGGGCGCAGGCCTTCCAGGCTGTGGCGTTCGGCGGGCAGGGCGGCCATGGCGCCGAGATAGCTGGCCGCCGCCCGCGCGGTGGCCGATGTCGGGTTCCGCCAGACCTTGCGTTCCCCCAGGTCGTCGGCGCGGCAGGCCGCGTGGGTCAGGATCCGGGCGCCGGTGGTGTCGTTCAGCCGGACCAGCTGCTCGACCTTGCCCGACGCGTCACGCCCGTGGGCGGCGCCCACGATGCCCACGAGCTCGCGGGCGGCCTTGGCCTCGGCGATCAGCGACAGGTGATTGCGGACCAGCGCCGCCGCCGTCAGAAACACCAGCAGTCCGGAATAGAAGAACAGAAACCAACTGGACGCGAATACCCTAGCTAGATCCACGAAGATCCCCCCATCGGCCCTTAAGCCGCCGCTGTGGCGGCTGGCTCGGCGCGGAAAATCTGGATATCCGCGTAACCCTGCCGCCGTATTGCGCCTTGGAAGCAGACTTGCCCACAGACCGCAACGGGCGAAGATCACCGTCATCCCGGACGGCCGCAGGCCGATCCGGGACCCAGCCGCCCAGACCTCGAAGCGGCGAGCCACGGCTTCCACCTAGGTTGAGGCTACTGGGTCCCGGCTCTGCGCGCTCTGGTGAGCGCTCCGGCCGGGATGACGGGTCCGTTCCGGACGGGCCGGCGAGATCGTCGGCGACCGCCCTACCGGCGGCGTGGGCGCGGCGGGGCGATGGTGGCCACCTTGACCCCCGCGGCCTTCAGCAGCGGATCGACCACGGCCTCGCGGTCGGCGGCGAAGACGGCCTCGGAGCGGGTGTTCAGGCTGTCGGCCAGGTCGCGTTCGGCGGTGATCGCCAGCGGGTAGTCGCCGGCCACGGCCGTCACCGGGCCTTCGCCCTCGGCCTTGTCGGGCAGGGCGGTGACCTGCGGCTCGCCGCAGGCGAAGACGCCGGTCAGCGAGCGCAGGCAGTACTGCCGCTGCAGGTAGCCGGTGAGCTTCCAGCGATAGCGGTCGTCGGCGTCGTTGGCGTTGCCGCCGGCGGCCCGCACCTGCAGCACCTGGGCGGTGACGAACAGCGCGCGGCGCACCGTCAGCTCTTCCTTCCGCCCGGCCTTGGTGAGCGTTAGCGGCAGGTCGAGGCTGGCCACGACCGAGGAGTGGTCGGACCGGGCGACCACCACCTCGCTGGCGGCCGGCGGGGCCGGCGGCGGGTCAGCTTGGATCATGCGGCGTCGCCGGCGGGCTGGCGGGATGGTCGGACGGCAGCAGGAAGCGGATCGGGATGTTGATCTCGCCGCCGGCGGTCGGCACGCCGTCCTGGGTCTGCGGCTTCATCCGGAACTTCGCCGCGAGCGCCAGGGCCGCTTCGCCGAATCCCAGGCCCTGCGGCTCCTCGCGCGTGACCTTGCAGTCGGTGAGCTGGCCGGTGATGGCGACCGCGCAATGCATGGTCGTCCAGGCCTCAGTATGCGCCGCGAGCGCGGCCTTCGGATAGAAATCGGTGACGTCCGCGGCGACCGGCTTCTCGACCCAGTCCGGCTTGGTGATCACCGGGGCGTGCGTTTGGAACGCGGCCAGCAGCCTGGCCGGCGCCGGCCCCACGTCGACCTGCGGCCGCGCGATGTCATCGCCGTCCCGCTTCTCCAGCCAGATGGGATTGGTGGCGATCCGTCGATCGGAGGCTGGCTGCGCGAAGCCCACGGGAGCGCGACGTGGCTCGGAGATCGGGACTTGGTGCGGGGATCCGGCCATGGACGCCTGCGCCGTACCGGTCGTTCGCCGTTCGACGCGGACATCGCCGGCGCTGACCTGGCTCTCGACCTTCCGATCCGGCGGCTCGGCCGTTGCGGGGCTCGCAGCCCAGGCCAGACCAGCCGCGCCGGCGCAGGCGGCGAGCGTCACCGCCGCGCCCAGGCGACGCGCGGCGCGGGCGGGCAGGGGCGATTTCAGCATGGCGATCCGCGCCTTCAGGGGATGCTCCGCCCCGGCCGGCCAGTGGCAGCCGAGCGGCAGGGGCTGGGCGAACAGCTGGGTCTTGAGCAGGAGCTCGGCGTAGGCGCGCCGCTGCTCCGGGAAGCGGCCGACCACAGCGGCGTCGCAGGCCAGTTCCTGGTCGACGCGCATCAGCCGCGCGGCCAGGTGGACCAGCGGGTTGAACCAGCAGAGGCACTGCAGCGCGCAGGCAAGTGCATTGATCGCCGCGTCGTGCGCCGACAGATGCTGCGCTTCGTGCGCCAGGATCAGCGCCCGCTCGTCCGCCGCGAACCGGGTCTCGAAGTCGGCCGGGGCCACGACCTTGGGCCGGATCACGCCCACCACCGCCGGGCCCACGCCGGCGCGTTCGGCGCGGTAGAGGCGCGGCTGGGGCAGGGGCGTGAGCCGGCCCAGCGAGGCCACGAACCGCGCCTGCCGGCGGGCCAGCAGCCCGGCCGCCGCCAGGCCGCCCGCGATCCAGCCGCCCGCCAACAGGGCGGCCAGATCCGGCCCCTGGTCCGGGGTCACGGTCACCGCCTCGGCGACGAAGGCGTCGGCGGCGCTCTCGGCTTGCAGCACGATCGGCGCGATGGCGCCGGGCGCGGCCTGCAGCGCCGGATGCGGCAGCAGCACCGCCGCGGCGGCCAGCAGCGGCGCCAGCCACAGCCCATAGGCCGCCCGCGCACCCAGCGTCCCGCGCGCCCATTTCCGCAGGGCGACCACGCAGAGGATCGGCGCCGCCGCGGCGATGTTGGCCTTGGCGAGGGCGAGGAGCACGGTGGCGATCATGGCTCGAAGTCCTCGATCAGCTTCTTCAGCTCCGCCACGTCCTCGGGCGTCAGCTTGTTGGTCTCGGAGAAGTGGCTGACCAGCGGCGCGAGGCGGCCGTCGAACAACCGGTCCAGCAGCCCCTGGCTCTCGGCTTCCACATAGGCCTCGCGCGCCAGCACCGGGCGGTAGAGGTACTTGCGCCCCTCCCGCTCGGCGCCGATCGCGCCCTTGTTCAGCAGGCGGTTGATCAGGGTCTTCACCGTGGCCTCGGTCCAGCCCTGGTCGGCCGCCACCTCGCCGGCGATCTCTTCGGCCGTCAGAGGGCAGCGCCGCCACAACGCCCCCATGACCACACTCTCGGCTGTGCTGATCTTCATGTTTACGTCCGTAATCGTTGGCTGACGATTACGCCGGTAAACGTTCCTGTCAAGCGGGCTTGGGTTTGACAGCGTCACCGTCGCCGCGGACCCTCGTCGCGCCTCCGAGGAATCGCCGCCATGCCTGTCTCCGCGTCGGTGTTCGACCAGCAGATCGCCCTGCTCATCGCGCGCATGCGGCCGGACTCGGTGCTCGACATCGGTCCGGGCGCCGGCAAGTACGGCCAGATGGTCAGGTTCCTGCGCGAGCGCGGCCTGCCGGTGGGCTCGCTTCAGGCCGTGGAGATCGACCAGAGCTACATCGACCGCTTCGGGCTCGCCGACATCTACGACGTGGTCCAGCTCGGCGACGCCTCGGCCCTGCCGGACGTCGGCCCCGACGCGGCCTGGGACCTGGTGATCCTCGGCGACGTGCTGGAGCACTTCCGCAAATCGCGCGGCGTCGACCTGATCGACTACCTCTACTACCGCACCAAATACATCGTCCTGGTGATCCCCATCGACTACATCCAGGGCGCCTGGCAGGGCCACGCCGCCGAGGCCCACATCTCCACCTGGTACGCCGAGGACTTCGCCCGCTACAAGGCGAGCGGCTTCCGCTCCGTCGACCCCAGCACGGGCGCCGAGCTCCAGCTCATCCTCATCAACGGCCTGCGCGCCGAC
>JAFEDM010000028.1 GCA_018241625.1 Pseudomonadota bacterium
GAACCGCCGCTGGATCTACGACGCGCTGGTGAAGCCCTAGGCATGCGGCGGGCGGCGATCCTGTTGGCGGGCGTGGCGGCGGCGCTGGTCGCCGGCCTCGCCGTGGCCGGCCAGCCGCCACAGGGGCAGCCGCCGCAACCGCCGCCGGACCCGGCGGCGGTGCTGCAGGGCGTCTGCAGCATGTGCCATGGCGTGGACTTCATCGCCGAGCATCACAAGGACCGGGACGGCTGGGACTTCACGGTCCACCGCATGATGGACAAGGGCGCCGACCTCGATCCGGACACCGCGGCCCTGCTGATCGACTATCTGGCCAAGACCTATCCGGCCGATCCCAAGCCGGCCGCGCCGCCGCCCGGCAACGCGAAGGGAAGCCGCTAAGCCTTTCGGATCGGAGAGGCGGCTTCGCCGATCGGGAACGTCGCGAACGCACGGCCATTCCGCCTGAGATGCCCACGCTCGCCGACCTGCCGATCCGCCCAGGCTTCACGCCGATGGAGGCGAAGCTTGTCGACGCGCTGCCGAGCGAGCCCGGCTGGCGGTTCGAGCCCAAGTGGGACGGCTTCCGGTGCCTGGCCTTCCGGGCGGGCGACGAGGTCGAGCTGCGCGCCAAGTCGGGCAAACCGCTCGGCCGGTATTTCCCGGATGTGGTCGAGGCGCTGAAGGCCCTGCCGGTGGAGACCTTCGTGGTCGACGGCGAACTGACCATCGCGGTGGACGGCGAGCTCAGTTTCGAAGCCCTGCAGATGCGGCTGCATCCGGCCGCGAGCCGGGTCGCGAAGCTGGCCGCCGTGCAGCCCGCGACACTGGTGCTGTTCGACTGCCTGGTCGACGCCAAGGGCGCGTCGCTGACCGAGGCCCCGCTCCGCGAACGGCGCAGGGCGCTGGAGGCGCTGTTCAAACGGTTCAAGCCGACGGACCGCTTTCGCCTGTCGCCCGGGAGCGACGACCTCGCCGAGGCGCGCGGCTGGCTGGCGCAGACCGGCGCGGCCCTGGACGGCGTGGTCGCCAAGCGGCTGGACGGGCCGTACGTCTCAGGCGAACGGGCGATGTTGAAGGTCAAGCGCATGCGCACCGCCGACTGCGTGGTCGGCGGCTTCCGCTATGAGGCCGACAGCGATCAGGTGGGCTCGCTGCTGCTCGGCCTCTATGACGAGGGCGGACGGCTGGATCATGTGGGGTTCACCGCGACGATCACCGACGCCGAACGCCCAGACCTGACGCGGCGGCTGGAGAAGCTGGCGGGCGGCGCGGGCTTTACCGGCGATGCGCCCGGCGGCCCCAGCCGTTGGAGCACCGAGCGGACGGGCGAGTGGACGCCGCTGAAGCCCGAGTTGGTGGTCGAGGTGCGCTACGATCATGTGACCGGCGACCGGTTCCGCCATGGCACCCGGCTGCTGCGCTTCCGCCCCGACAAGGCGCCCGAGCAATGCACCCTGGCGCAACTGCGCGCCGAGGCGGCGCCGGAGAAGTTGGCCGCAAGGTTGGCCTGAAACCCCGCTGCATTTGCGAAAGGGCGCCGCACACGCTACCTCGCCGCCCATGACGACTTCTCCCGCCGCGGAGGCCGCCCGGCGGCGGACCTTCGCGATCATCTCCCATCCCGACGCCGGCAAGACCACGCTGACCGAGAACCTGCTCCTGGCGGGCGGCGCGATCCGCGCGGCCGGCGCCGTGCGGGCGCGCGGCGAGAACCGCCGCACAAGATCCGACTGGATGAAGATCGAGCGCGAGCGGGGCATCTCGGTCTCGGCCTCGGTGATGACGTTCGACCACGACGGGCTGATGTTCAACCTGCTCGATACGCCCGGCCACGAGGACTTCTCGGAGGACACCTACCGGACGCTGACGGCCGCCGACGCCGCGGTGATGGTGCTGGACGCGGCCAAGGGCATCGAGCCGCAGACGCTGAAGCTGTTCGAGGTCTGCCGCCTGCGCGACATTCCGATCGTCACCTTCATCAACAAGATGGACCGCGAGGCGCAGGACCCGTTCGAGCTGCTGGACGAGATCGCCTCGAAGCTGGCGCTGGACCCGTCGCCGCTCTACTGGCCGGCCGGCTCGGGCGGGCGGTTCAAGGGCATGTTGGACCTGCGCTCCGACCAGTTCCTCCCCTTCGCCAAGAAGGGCGGTGGATCGGGCGAAGACGAGGGCCACCCGCCGGCGATCGCCTTCCGCGGCAACGCCATCGTCAGCTACCTGGACCCGGACGAGCAGGAGGAGCTCAGCGACAACGCCGAGCTCGCGCAGGGCGGGCTGAAGCCGTTCGACGTGCAGTCCTTCCTCGAGGGCCACATGACCCCGGTGTTCTTCGGCTCGGCGCTGCGCCACTTCGGCGTGGACCAGTTGCTGGAAGGCCTGGGCGCCTATGCCCCGCCGCCGAAGGCGGTGGCGGCGGTGCGGAACGGCGAGCCGATCCATGTGGCGCCGGGCGACCGCGAGGTCTCGGGCTTCATCTTCAAGATCCAGGCGAACATGGACCCCAACCACCGGGACCGGATCGCCTTCCTGCGGCTGACCAGCGGCGAATTCGAACGCGGCATGAAGCTGAAGGTGCAGAACACCGGCCGCCAGCTTTCGGTGAACGCGCCGATCATGTTCTTCGCCTCCGACCGGGAGCTGGCCGAGGAGGCCTTCGCCGGCGACGTGATTGGCATCCCGAACCATGGCGTCCTGCGCGTCGGCGACAGCCTGTCGGAGAGCGGGACCTTGCGGTTCGCGGGCCTGCCGAACTTCGCGCCGGAAATCCTGCAGCGGGTGCGGGTGAAGGACCCGCTGAAGGCCAAGCACCTGAAGAAGGCGCTGGAGGGCCTGGCGGAGGAGGGCGTGACCCAGCTGTTCCGCCCGATGATCGGCGCCGACTTCATCGTCGGCGCGGTGGGGCAACTTCAGTTCGAGGTGATGGCCGACCGGCTGGCCAACGAATACCAGCTGGAGGTGATCTTCGAGCCCAGCCCCTATGCCGAGGCGCGCTGGATCGGCGGGGATCGGGCCGACCTGGAGGACTTCCAGGGCAAGCACCGGCCGCAGATGGCCACCGACATCGACGACCAGCCGGTGTTCCTCGCCAAGAGCTCCTGGGAGACCGGCTACGTGGCCGAGCGTTATCCGAAGATCGCCTTCACGCGCTCCAGGGAACGGGCCTGACGGCGGTGGCGGACCTGCTCTACGGTTCGCCGGCGCCCGGGCTGGTCGAGGTTCCGGCCGGGGCCGTGCAGTGCTCGCCGCTGATCCCGGGGGCGACCGACCTCGCGAAGGTGGCGGACGGCTCGGCGGAGGGCGCGACCGTGCTGGCGCCGCCTGGCACGCTGGAGCGGGATTTCGTCCTGGCCCAGGCCCTGCGGGCGCTGAAGCCCGGCGGGAGGCTCACCGCCTTCGCGCCCAAGGACAAGGGCGGCTCGCGGCTGAAGAAGGCGCTGGAGCGCTTCGGCGCGGCGGTCGGCGAGGATGCGCGCCGCCATCACCGGTTCTGCTTCGTGACCAAGGCGAAGGGCCTCACCGGCCTGAACGAAGCTATCGCCGCGGGGAGCCCGCGGATCGTGCCGGCGATGGGCCTGTGGTCGCAGCCGGGGGTGTTCAGCTGGGACCGACCCGACCCTGGCAGCCTGAGGCTGATCGAGGCGCTCCCGCCGCTCAGCGGCCGCGGCGCCGACCTCGGCTGCGGCGTCGGCCTGCTGGCCCAGGCGGTGCTGCGCGCGCCGGGGGTCGAGGCGCTGGCCTGCGCCGATGTCGACCGCCGCGCGGTCGAATGCGCCCAGCACAATCTGGACGACCCGCGCGTGAGCGTCGCCTGGGCCGACCTTCGGACGCCTTTGCCAGGTGTCGAGGCTCTCGACTTCGTGGTCATGAACCCGCCGTTCCATGACGGCGGCGCGGAGGACCGGGCGCTGGGCCAGGCCTTCATCGGCACGGCGGCGGCCATGCTGCGCCCCGGCGGCGCCTGCTGGCTGGTGGCCAACCGGCACCTGCCATACGAGGCGCCGCTGGCGGCCGCCTTCAAGGCCGTGACGCTGCGCGGCGAGGGCGGCGGCTACAAGGTCTACGAGGCCCGCAAGTGAGCGCGCCCCTGAAGGCGCCCATGGCCAGGCTCGACCGCCTGCTGGCCAACCTCGGCTACGGCTCGCGGCGCGAGGTCGCCGACCTTGTCCGCAAGGGCCAGGTGGTCCTCGACGGCAAGGTGCTGAAGGACGCCGGCGCTCGGACGCCGGTGACGGCGGACCTGCCGCAGCGGATGACGGTCGCCGGCCAGCCGCTCGATCCGCCCGCGCCGCTGACGATACTGATGCACAAGCCGCTGGGCGTGGTCTGCTCGCATCGCGAGGCGGGGCGCAGCGTCTACGAGCTGCTGCCGCACCGTTGGCGGGCGCGGGAGCCGGGCTTGTCGACCATCGGGCGCCTCGACAAGGAGACGTCCGGCCTGCTGCTGATCACCGACGACGGGGCGTTCCTGCACCGGGTCATCTCGCCGCGCAGCCATGTGCCGAAGGTCTATCGCGCCACGCTCGAAAGGCCTCTGAGCGGCGGCGAGGGCGCGGTCTTCGCGGCCGGCGACCTGATGCTGGAAGGCGAGACGGAGCCTCTGGCGCCGGCGGCGCTTGAGCCGCTCGGCCCGAGGCAGGCGCGCCTGACGATCACCGAGGGGCGCTACCATCAGGTGCGGCGGATGTTCGCCGCCGTCGGCAACCACGTGGGCGCCCTGCATCGCGAGCGGATCGGAGGCCTGTCCCTGCCCGCCAACCTCGCGCCCGGCGACTGGCGGATCCTGTCCGCGGAAGAGCAGGCGGCGCTCTTCAAGTCTTAACGCGTTAACGACTTCGGCGGGAGGTCTTGAGGAACCGCAGACTCCTGTGGGTATTACTGTGTCTGCAACACAATATTAACCATACTTGTGAAATTAACCTCTTGTTTACGATCCCGGCTCCGGCTTTGCTCTTATCCGTCAAAAGGCTGGGCTGGCGTCTCGTTCCGGGACGCCATCCTGACGGGAGCGCCGGGATGTTCGAGTTGGGGCGGGGCTTTATGCGGCTGTTCGGCGGCGACCGGTTCCGGCCGCACACCGATGGCCTGACCGGCGGCGACGCCGCGCTCCTCGAGCTCCTCGACCTCAACCTGCTGCAACAGGAAGCCCGCACCGCCGACGTGGCCGCGGGGCGCATCGGCGCCCAGGACCGCGCGCAGAAGCGGCTGGAAAGCGCGATCGTCTGGCGCGAGGTCGCGCGCCGTTCGGGCGATGCGGTGGCCCTGCGCAAGGCCGCCTGCGCCGCCGAGACCGCCGCCGCCGGCTTCGACCAGGCGCGACGCCCCGACGCCTGGGCCCGCGCCCGCTGCGAGCAGGCCTTCGCCGGCCTGTTGGGCGCGGAGCTGTTCGGCGACCCCGGCCTGGACGCCGCGGCCGGCGCCACCTTCCGCGAGGCCCGCAACGCCGCGCGCGGCGGGCTTTCCGCCGCCCTGGCCGACCTGGGCCTGGCCCTGGTCGCGGCCCGCGAGGCCTACGCCACCGGCGACGCCGAGGCCGCCTGGGCCGCCGCCGCCCGCTTCAACGCCCCGATCGCCGCCTTCGACACCCTGATCCGCCGCTCGCCGTCTGCCCGGCCGCTGGCCGCCGAGGCCCGGCTGATCCGCGCCGACGTGCTGTGCGGCTGGGGCGCGCGGCTGAAGGACGCCGCCCTGCTGAAGGCCGCGATCGACGACGCCAAGACCGCCGCCGACCGGCTGGACATCGCCTATGAGCCGCTGACCTGGGCGCGCGCCGAGATCCTGCGCGGCCAGGGCCTGGCGCTGTGGGGCGAGGCGTCCGGCGACATCGACGCCGTCGCCGCCGGGGCCACGACGCTCGCCGGCGCGCTGGATCACCTGACCCGCGACCACAGCCCGATGGATTGGGCCCGCACCCAGATCGCGCTCGCCCAGGCCCTGCAGTGCCTTGGTGAAGCCAGCGCCGACGAGCGGGCCTATGAGCAGGCGGTCACCTGCTACGACCGGGCCAACCTGGTGCTGAAGGACGCGCCGGCCACGCCGCTGCGTGGGATGGCGGCCGGCGAGCGCGCCATGTGCCTGGCGCGTTCGGCGGAGCTGACCGGCGACCTCGCCGTGCTCGACACCGCCGAGGCGGCCCTGAAGACCGAGCTCTGCGCCCTACAGCCGCGCCGCGACCCCGTGGCCTGGGCGCTGGTGCAACTGCACCTGGCCCGCCTCTACGAGGCCCGCGCCGACATCACCGGCAAGGACCGCGGCGAGCGCGCCGCCGCCATGCTGGCGCTGGACGCGGCCCTGGACGTGTTCGGCGAGCACGGCCTGCGCTCGCTGAGCGTGATGGCCAACGAGGCGCTGGAGCGCCTGCGCGCCGGGCCCACCAAGCACACCGCCGTCTGACGCTTTCCAAAATCCCGCCTCGCGTGCAGGATCGGGCCCTCACGGGAGACCTGTCATGCGTGTGACGACCTCAGTCCTCACCCTCGGCTTCATCCTTGGCGGCGCGTTCGCGGGCTCAGCCGTCGCCACGACCTATGTGAAGTCGCAGCCGCCGTGGGCCGAGGCGCCCACCGTGGCCGACGTGGCCGCCGCCTATCCGGCCCGCGCCAAGGCCCAGGGCGTCAAGGGCGCGGCCGCGCTCTCCTGCTCCATCGGCCACGACGATCGGCCGCGCGACTGCGCCGTGCTGACCGAAACCGGCAACTGGGGGTTCGGGACGGCGGCGATGAAGTTGGCCGCCAAGCTGAAGGTCGATCGGCCCGGCATGTACGGCCAGGACGTCTACATCCCCTTCAGCTTCGACCCCTCGATCCTGAACGGCCCGGGGACGGTGACGCGGCCGAATTGGGCGGAGATGCCGGCCGCGGAAGATTTCCAAGCGACCTTCCCGAAGACCGAGAACGGGGTGAACCACGTTCGCGTGGTGCTGGGCTGCACCGTGGGCGCCGACGGCGAGCTCGACAGCTGCGCGGTGAGCCAGGAGGACCCGGCGGGCCAGGGCTATGGCGCCGGGGCGCTGGCGCTGGCGTCGAAGTTCCGCCTGCAGCCCTGGGGCCAGGACGGCCAGCCGATCGTGGGCGCCCGCATCAACCTGCCGATCCGCTATGAGCTGACGCCGGTGTCCGCGGGAGCGAAGCCCCCGAAAAGCTAAGGCGAACCGGGGCTAGCGCCCGCGCCACCACTTCAGGCCGGCGCGCTCCAGCCTCTGCAGGGCGGCGTTCAGCACCGCGCCCATCAGGCCGAGCACCACGATGGCGGCGAACATGTTCGCCGTCTGCATGCGGTGGCTGGCTTCCAGGATGCGCCAGGCCAGGCCTTGTGCGTCGCCGGAGCCGGCCACGAACTCGGCCACCACCGCGCCGATGAGGGCCAGGCCCGCGGCCACCTTGTGGCCTTCCAGCAGGTAGGGGACGGCCGAGGGCAGTCGCAGCCTGGTGAGCCGCTGCCACCGGGTCGCGCCATAGAGGTCGAACAGCCGCTCGAGGTCCGGGTCGGCGGCCTTCAGGCCGGTGATCGCGCCGGAGAAGATCGGGAAGAAGGCGACCACGGCGGCCAGGGCGACGATGGCACGGTCGGCATGGTCCAGTCCCGCCCAGATGACCACCAGGGGCGCGATGGCCACCACCGGCGTCACCTGCAGCACCACCGCCAGCGGCCGCACGGCGCTTTCGATGATCGGGCTCAAGCCCACGATCAGGGCGAGCGCCTGGGACAGCAGGCTCGCGACCACCAGCGCGATCAACGCCATGGCCAGGGTGTTCCACGCCGAGACCAGCAGGACCGGCCAGTCGGCGACCAGCGCGCGGCCGATCGCCGACGGCGGCGGCAGGAAGTAGAGCGGCACCTGCAGGCTCCGGCAGGCGACCTCCCAGACCGCCAGCAGGGCGGCGATCAGCACCAAGGGCGCGAGCGTGCGGGCGGCCTGGTTCATGCCGCCATGCCCTTCGACAACAGGGCCGAAACGGCTTCCACCTGGGCGCGGAAGGCCTCGGTGGTGCGGAAGCCCTCGGGCCGGGGCAGGGCGCCGCTCACGGCCACCTCGCCCATGGTGCGGCCGGGGCCCCTGCTCATCACCACCACGCGCGAGGCCATGTAGACCGCCTCCTCCACATTGTGGGTCACGAAGACGATCGCGGGCCGGGTCTCGGCCCACAGCGCCAGGACGTCGTCGGCCAGGGCGCGCCGGGTGATCTCGTCCAGGGCGGCGAAGGGCTCGTCGAGCAGCAGCAGCCTGGGATTGGTCACCAGGGCGCGGGCGAGCGACACCCGCATGGCCATGCCGCCGGAGAGCTGGGCGGGCCGGGCCGCCTCGGCGCCCTTCAGTCCGACCCGGGCCAAGGCCGCACCGGCGCGCGCCTGGGCCTCGCTGGCCGCGACCCCGGCCAGCTCCAGGGGCAGGGCCGCGTTGCTGCGGGCCGAGCGCCAGGGCGCCAGCGTCGGCGCCTGGAAGACCACCGCCGTCTCGCCGCGGCCCGGCGTGCGCTCGACGGCCCCACGGGTCGGCGCCTCCAGCCCCGCCAGCAGCCGCATGGCCGTGGACTTGCCGCAGCCCGACGGGCCCACCAGGGCGACGATCTCGCCTTCCGCCAGCGCCAGGTCGAACGGCCCGAGCGCGCGGCCGCGCGGGTAGTCGACCTCGACCTGGCGGAGGGCGGCGACGCTCACTTCGCCGGCGCCGGCGGTCCGGACAGGAACTGCAGGGTGTAGCCCTTCTTGTAGTCGAGGGTCTTGGGATAGAGGCCCTGGCCCGAGGCCATGTCGAAGAAGGCCTGCCAGCGGGCGTCGGTCATCACCCCGATACCGCCCGTCTTGGTGTCCGCGCCCTCGACGATGCCGTAGGACTTCATCTTGGCGCGGGCCTGGTCGAGGACGTCCTGGGTCATCTCCGGATTGTCCTTCAGGATCAGGGCGTCGGCCGGCTTGGGATCGCCGTTGAGGTAATCGCTCCACCCCTTGGCCGTGGCCTCGACGAAGGCCTTCACCGCCGCCGGGTTCTTGGCGATCAAGGCGTCCGGGACCAACACCATGTTGGCGTAGCCGGGGTAGCCCTCGTCAGCCAGCAGGAAGACCACCGGCTTCTCGTGGGCTTCTTTCTCGATGGTGTACGGCTCGCTGGTGACATAGCCCTGCTGGGCCGCGCGCTTGTCGGCCAGGAACGGGCCGTTGTTGAAGGTGTATTTGCGCACCTGGTCGTCGGTGAAGCCGAACTTGGCCTTCAGCCAGACCCAGATGCCGGTCACCGAGGCGTCGCCCAGCAGGATCGGGTGGCCCTTGAGGTCGGCGAGCTTGTTCACCCCCGTGCCGGCGTGGGCCAGCAGCACCTCGGGGTCCTTCTGGAACGCGGCGGCGACGGCGCGGACGGGCACGCCCTGTTGGACCATGTTGAGCACGATGAAGGCGTTGGAGCCCACGCCCATGTCGACGGCGCCCGCGGCCAGCAGCTGCGGCACGTTCACGCCTGGGCCGCCCTGGACGATCTTCACGTCGAGCCCGCGCTTGGCGTACTCGCCCTCGGCCAGGGCCTCGTAGAAGCCGCCCTGTTCGGCCTCGGCCTTCCAGTCCGTGGCGAAGCGGATGGTGGTCGCGCCGGCAGGCTTCGCGGCCTCTTCCTTCTTAGCCGGCGAACAGGCGGCCAGCAGCGCGGCGAGCACAGCGACAGGCAGGATGGATTTCATGAGCGTCCCCGGATGACTCCGCGGAACCTAAGGCGCTGCGCCCGCGGTTGGAAGATCGCCGGCCACTGAAATGGACGCCCCATAGCAAGAGGGCGGCGCTCCGGTTTCCCGGGGCGTCGCCCTCTCATCCAGATCCGTTGGGGGATCTGTGCCACCCAGGTCGATTGCGCCTTCGGTTCACGGGCAAGCCCGCTGGTTTTCCGTCGCAGCCGTTGTCCCTGGAAGTCCGTTCCGGGTCGCCCCGGTCCTCGCTTGAAGGAACCTCCTGTTCGCTTGGCTTGGGGTCCGCCGTTTCCGGCCTCTCCGTCCGCCCGCGCCGCAGTCCCTGTCGGCAAGTGAACGGTGCGCCCGATCCGAAAATCCGGCAAGCGGCTGATTTCGCCGGTATGTGACTCGGGCGGTGATAGGCTGTGGACGGACGGTGGATAAGCTGGGGTCCGTTCCGGAATCCCAAAGTCTTTTCAACGGTTGCTTCTATCCACAGAAAGCGTGCCCGCGGTTATCTTCCGGCCTCCAGGGCCTCGCGGCGCGCCTCCAGCTCCAGCCATTCCTCCTCGGCGGCGCCGAGCTGGATACGGACGGTTTCAAGCTCGTCCGAGAGGCGGCGGAAGCCGGCCGGGTCGCGGCCATAAAGGCCAGGATCGGCGAGCCCCGCTTCGAGCGCGCTGATACGGGCCGGCGCGCCTTCGATCAAGGCCTCCAGTTCGCCCAGGCGACGCTGATCCTTGTAGCTGAGCTTGGCCGCAGCCTTGGGCTCGGGCCGCGGTGCGGAGACGCTCTTGGGCGCAGCCCTCGAAGCCGGGGCAACGGCGATCCTGGGCGCGGCGAAGAAGCCGGGGTTCTGGCTCACGAAATCCTGCCAGCCGCCCGGCGTCTCGACCGCCCGGCCGGTCCCGTCCAGGCCGATGGTCGAGGTCGCGAGCCGGTCGATGAAGTCGCGGTCGTGGCTGACCAGGATCAGGGTGCCCTCGTAGTCGGCCAGCAGGTCCTCGAGCAGGTCCAGGGTGTCCATGTCGAGGTCGTTGGTGGGCTCGTCCAGCACCATGACGTTGGCGGGCCGGGCCAGGGCGACGGCCAGCAGCAGGCGATTGCGCTCGCCGCCGGACAGGCTGCGCACCGGCTGGCGCATCTGGGCTTCGGTGAACAGGAAGTCCTTGGCGTAGGCGTTCACATGCTTGGGCTGCCCACGCACCATCACCTGGTCGCCGCCCCTGGGCAGCAGGACGTCGCGTAGGGTGAGGTCGGGCTTCAGCGACCCGCGCGCCTGGTCGATGTAGTTGACCTCGAGGTTGGTCCCCAGGGTCACCTCGCCGGCGTCCGGCGCGATCTCGCCCAGCAGGATCTTCACGAGGGTGGTCTTGCCGGCGCCGTTCGGGCCGACCACCGCGACCCGATCGCCGCGCAGGATGCGAGTGGAGAAGCTCTTCAGCAGCACCCGGTCGCCGAACGCCTTGGACAGGCCCTTGGCGTTGACCACCCGCTTGCCGGACACGCCCGAGCTGGCGATGCCCATGCTGAGTTCGGTGCGGGTGTCCTTCAGCCGGTCGCGGCGTTCCTGGCGCAGGGACTCCAGCCGGCGGCGGCGGCCCTCGTTGCGGGCGCGGCGGGCGGTGACGCCGCGGGCCATCCAGTGCTGCTCGCGCTCGATGAAGCGGTCGAGGCGGCGGGCCTCCTCGGCCTCGGCGGCGACGATCTTCTCTTCCCAGGCGTCGAAGGCGGAAAAGCCCTCGTCCAGCCGCTTCACCTGCCGGTACTCCAGCCAGAAGCAGCGTTTGGTCACGCGCTCCAGGAAGGCGCGGTCGTGGCTGACGATCAGGGCGGCGGCCTTGGAGGCCGCCAGTTCCGCCTCCAGGGTCTCGATGGCCAGGATGTCCAGGTGGTTGGTGGGCTCGTCGAGCAGCAGGACGTCGGCGTCCTCGGCGAAGGCGCGGGCCAGCGCGGCGCGCCGCACCTCGCCGCCCGAGAGGCCCTGGGTCGACTTGGCGGGGTCGAGGTTGAAGTC
>JAFEDM010000290.1 GCA_018241625.1 Pseudomonadota bacterium
CAGGGCGTGCACGGCCAGGGAGGCGGCCAGGACCACCGCCGTGCGACGCCGAATGCGCAAGCCTCAATCCCCCGACTGAGGCCCCCCAAGGCGAAGCTCGGAAACAGTGGTGTTCGATTTGTGGCCTAGCTGCGCCAGCGCAGTGTCGCGGCCTCGACCGGGTTCTCGAACGGGCGGCCCTCCCGGCGGCTGGCAGTCCATTCGCGCTTCAGCTGCTGGTACCACTTGGCCTGGCGGTCGGCGTCGTCGATCCAGAGCAGCGAGGGGTCGTACTTCAGCCCCTCGTTCTGCAGGTTCACCATGTCGCCGTCCTGGCGCAGGAAGGCGCGGGCGCCGGCGGCGATGAAGGGCTTCAGGACCAGGAAGGCCGGGTGGTCCGACCAGACGATCTGGGTGATCCGGGTCGCCTTGTCGTTGATCGGGGTGAGGCAGGTGAGGGACAGCACCTGGCGCTTGCCGACCGTCACGTGCTCCCAGCGCAGGCCGGGGATGCGGAAGGTGATCTCGGTCAGGGGTTCGCCGCCCAGGATGGCGTAGGCTCTGGAGTTCTTCGACGGCTCGTGGCGGACCATGGCGAAGCCGGCGTCGCGCGGCTCGAACTTCTTGGCCTTCTCGTGCTGGCTGGCCTTGGAGCGCCACCACCACTGCTGATGGACGTAGGGGCCATGCGCCGGGTCCATCAGGCCCACGACCGCGTGGTCGATGTGGGCGGCGAAGTCCATGCGGTCGACCAGCTTGGGCCCGCCGCCGACCACGCCGCGGAAGACCGGCGGCGGCTCGGTGGGCTCGCCCAGGCCGCGCGGGTCGGACGAGACCCAGACGAAGACCAGGCCCTGGCTCTCGGCCACCGGATAGCGGCGCACGCGAATGCGGCTGACGTCCATCTCCTGGTCGGACACCAGCGACGGGATGGCCGCGCAGCCGCCATCCTTGCCGAACCGCCAGCCGTGGTAGGGGCACTCCACCGTCTCGGCGCCGTCCGCCTCGCGATGAAAGCGTCCGGCCGACAGCGGGGCGGCGCGATGCGGGCAGATGTCGCGCAGGGCGAAGACCTCGCCCTTGTTGGAGCGGCCCAGCAGGACCGGCTCCCCTAGCAGCTCATGGCGGGCCAGCTTGCCGCGCGGCAGGTCCGACGACAGGGCCGCGAAGTACCAGATGTCGGCCAGGAACCCCTGGCCGAACCGCGTCTCCGCCCGTCCCGGTTTCGTGTCGCCCTCGGCCATGGTCCGGTTCTAAAGCCCTGCGCCGCGCCGCGCCACTTTGACGAAGCGCAAATCACGGCGCCGGAGATTTCAATCGGGCGTCCTCAAAGGCGGTGGTAGCTTCAGGTCAAAGGAGGCGCCGCCATGAACCGGTCCCGTCTTCGTCTTGTGGTTGGCCTTTTCGCCGCCGCGCTCGTTTCCCCCGCCTTGGCCGCCGAACCCTCGGAAGCGGTTCTGATGGCCGACTTCTTCACGGGCGTCCTGCAGATCGACGTGCCCGCCGGCGACTGGAGCGCCAAGCGCTATTTCGCGCCTGACCACACCTATCGGGAGACCGGGGCCGACGGCGAGGTGCGCGGCGCCTGGGCGGTGCGCGACGGCAAGGTCTGCACGACCGCCCAGAAGCCGATCCTCAGCGAGGACCGCGTCGCCACCTACTGCAACGCCATCCTGGGCAAGCACGCGGGCGACATGTGGAAGGACGCCGATCCGGTGACCGGCAACACGGTGCTGTTCAAGCTGAGCGCCGGGCGCTGACGGTTCAGAGCCGCAGGAAGGCCGCGGCGTAGGGCGACAGGCCGATGGAGCCGCCGCGCAGGTCGGCGTCGCCCGCCCGCGCCTCCAGCAGGGTCGCGCCGGCCAGCTCGGGCGCCTCGACGAACTGCGGCGCCGCGCCCAGGTTGAACAGGCAGAGGATCGCCTCATCGCCGCTGCGGCGGACGAAGCCCAGCACCGGATCCGGCAGGTCGAGCACCGTCAGCTCGCCCAGGGTCATCGCCTCCGAATGGCGGCGGAAGTCGATCATGGCGCGGGCGAAGGCGAGGGCGGACTCCGGATCGCCCTCCTGCGCCTCGACCGTCAGGCCGGCGTGCTCGGCGGCGGCGGGCAGCCAGGGCGTTCCGGTGGAGAAGCCGAGATTTGGGCCCTCGGTCCGGGGCATGGGCGTGCGGCAGCCGTCGCGCCCGCCGGTGTAGGGCCAGTAGAGGTCGCCCACCGGGTCGCGCAGCTGGTCGCGTCTCAGCGAGGCCTGCGGCAGGCCGAGCTCTTCGCCCTGGTAGATCAGGGTGGTGCCGCGCAGGCTGAGCAGCAGGGCGAACATCAGCTTGGCGACATCCGGCCCGGCCTCGTCGCCGCCGAACCGGCTGACGGTGCGCGGCACGTCGTGGTTGGAGAAGCTGATCGTCGGCCAGTGGTGCGGGAAGCGCGCCAGGGTGGCGTAGTGCTGGCGGATGAACCCGGGCTCGAGCTTGCGGGCCAGCAGCAAGACGAAGGTGTAGGCCGAGTGCAGGCCGTCGTCGGGCGTCAGGTAGGCGCCGCAACGTTCCTCCTCCTCGGAGAACTCGCCGAAGACGAAGCGATCACCCCCATTCTGACCGCTGTGCGCTTCCACGCGGCGGCGGATGACATCCAGGGTCTCGATGTTTTCCGGCAGGTTGGAGTCGTGCAGGTGCCGCTGCAGGTTGCCGGCGTGGCTCCAGTCATACCGAGTCCGCTCGGCCATCGGCACCGGCGGGTTGGGCGTCAACTTCTCGTCGTGCAGGAAGGTGCCGGCCACATCCAGGCGGAAGCCGTCGACGCCCTGGGCGAGCCAGTGGTCCAGCACCGCCAGCGCCGCCTCCCGCGCGTCCGGATTGCGCCAGTTCAGCTTCGGCTGCTGGCGCAGGAACTTGTGGTGGTAGTGCTGCCGCCGCGCCGGCTGGTAGGCCCAGGCCGGGCCGCCGAACACCGAAAGCCAGTTGTTGGGCGCCGTGCCGTCCGCCTGCGGATCGGCCCAGACGTACCAGTCGGCCTTGGGGCCGTCCTTCCCGCCGGTCAGGCTCTCCACGAACCAGGGGTGGACGTCGGAGGTGTGGCTCAGCACCTCGTCCAGCACCACCTTCAGGCCGCGCGCGTGGGCGGCGGCCAGCAGGCGGCGGACGTCGTCCGGTGTCCCGTAGTCCGCCTGCACGCCCTCATAGTCGGCGACGTCATAGCCCCAGTCGCGGTTGGGCGACGGATGGATCGGCGACAGCCAGATCCCGTCGACGCCGAGGCTGGCGATATAGTCGAGCTTCGCCTCGACGCCGGGCAGGTCGCCCTGCCCGTCACCGTTGCTGTCGAAAAAGCTGCGGACATAGATGTGGTAGAGGACCGCGCCCTTCCACCACGGCTGCGCCACGGGATCAGACCTCGGACGTGTCTTTGATGATCCGCGAGACAAGGCCGTAGGCCTTGGCTTCCTCGGCGTTCATCCAGAAGTTCCGCTGGGTGTCCTTGACGATCTTTTCGAGGGTCTGGCCGGTCTCTTCGGCGATCATCCGGTTCACGCGGTCGCGCATCTTGATGATCTGTTCGGCCTCGATCTGGATGTCGCTGGCCTGGCCGCGCATGCCGCCCGCCGGCTGGTGCAGCAGGAAGCGGGTGTTGGGCAGGCAGAGGCGGTTTTCCTTCTTGGCGCCCAGGAAGATGTGGGCGCCGGCGCTGGCCACCCAGCCGGTGCCGATCGCCTTCACCTCGACGCCGCAGAAGCGGATCATGTCGTGGATGGTGTCGCCGCTTTCCACGTGGCCGCCGGGCGAGTTGATGATCAGCCGGATCGGCTTGTCGTTCTCGGCGGCGTAGGCGGTGATCTGGGCGGTGACCCGCTCGGCCAGGCGCATGTCGATCTCGCCGAACACCAGCACGGTGCGCGACTTGAAGAGCGCGTTCTGCACCGGGCCGGAGGTCATCGGCATGTCGGGCTGGCGGCCCTTGTCCTCGTCGTCGCCGTCTTCGTCGTCGAGGTAGTCTCGGTAGATATCGCGCATAGGGTCCTCAGAGAGAGTGCTCAGGCGGAACGTGCGTCGCCGACGCCGTGATCGCAAGGGGTAGTGTCGGATTCCTAGCCGATCCCGCTTACCCAATCGTCAGGGGAGAGCCGATCTAGCCCGCCGCGGTGGCGATCAGGCGGGCGTAGAACTGAACGCACTGCGAAAGGTTCGCGAGCGTCAGGTGCTCGTTGGTCCCGTGGATCATCTCGACGTCGTTCATCCCGAGCGCCATGGGCTGGAAGCGGTAGACGTCGTTCGCCACCCCGGTCATGTAGCGGCTGTCGGTGCCGGCGGTGACCAGGCTGGGGGCGACGGGCGCGCCGATCACCTGGCCGGTGACGGCGGCCAGCACCTTCCAGCCCGGCGAGCGCGTGGACGAGACCGGCGAGGGCTCGGACGGCCTGTCCACCCAGCTCAGCGAAACCGGCAGGCCCTTCACCGCCGCCTTGGCGCGCGCCATTACCGTGGCCGAGCTGTCGCCGGGTTCGATGCGGTAGTTGATCCAGGCCGTGGCGTCCTGCGGCAGCACGTTCTCCTTGGGACTTCCCTGCAACATGGTGGGCGCGATGGTGGTGTGCAGCAGGGCCGCGCCGGAGGCGGTGGCGCCGATCTGCTTCACCAGCAGGGGCTTGAACAGCCAGGGGTTGGCCACCGCCATCCGCGTGGCGAAGGGCGCCTTGGGCGCCAGGCTCTGCAGCATGGCCGCGCCCGGCCCGCGGAAGTCCATCGGGAAGCCGTGGGCCGAGATCGCCTCGACCGCCTTCGACAGGGTCACCACGCCGCCGCCGTCGCTGGGCGGCGACGAGGAATGACCGCCCTCGGCCTTGGCGGTGACCTTCAGGGTCGCGTACCCCTTCTCGGCCGTGCCGATCAGCGACAGCCGGTTGTGGGTCACCGGGTTGTCCAGGATCTCGACCAGGCCCTCGTCCAGCACGAACTGCGCCTTGATCCCGCGCGACTTCAGCAGGGCCGCCGCCGCCCGCGCGCCGGTCCCGTGGGTCTCCTCGTCCTCGCCGGAGACGATGATGATCGTCCGCCGCGGCTTGAAGCCCTGCCGCGCCAGCATGTCGGCGCCCTCGAACAGGGTGATCAGCGAGCCCTTGTCGTCGACCGAGCCGCGGCCCCAGACGGCGCCCTCGGCGATCTCGCCCGCGAACGGCGCGTGCTTCCATTCGGCCTCGGTGCCTGGCGTCACCGGCACCACGTCCTGGTGGGCCATCAGCACAACCGGCGCCAGCGACGGGTCGGAGCCCTTCCAGGTGTAGATCAGGGTGTTCTTGCCGACGATCTCGCGGGTCATGGCCGCGTGCGCCGCCGGATAGGTGGCCTGCAGCCAGTCGTGCAGCCGCGCCCACTCGGCCGGCTGGTCGTCCTTCTGGTCCTGGTGGCTGACGGTCTGGATCTGCACCGCCTGCGACAGGTGCTGGGCGGCGGAGGCGACGTCGATCTGGTCGACGGGCACGACGCGGATGTCGGCCGTGCTCACCTCGCCCGGCGGCTTGTAGGTCAGGGTCCGCACCAGGGCGATGGCGATCACCAGGATCACGCCCAGGAAGACGATCAGCGCGATCCGGCCGACGAGACGCATGCAGGGTTCCCCGGTCTTCGCGCCTAGTGCCCCGCTTTCGGCCGGAACGCCAGCATGACGTTGCCGGGCGCCTGGCCGAACATGCCGTAGCCGGAGTTCACCAGCAGCAGGCCGTTGACGCCGACGATCGAGGCCGTGTCGATCGAGCCGCCGTGCGCCTTCACCCCGTTCAGGGTGTCGAAGGCCTTGGCGGTGTCGAACTTCCAGAGCTCGGCGCCGGTCTTCTCGTCCAGCACCCGCAGCCAGCCGTCCAGGCTGCCGGCGATCACCGTCCCGTCGATCACCGTCGGCGCGGCGGACAGGCCATAGAACCGGTCACAGCGCGGCGAGCGCTTGTCGCGGCCGTCGCCGCAATCGGGAGCGGTGGCGAAGCTCCACCTGATGGTCCCGTCGTTCGCGTTCACCGCGTACATCCCGGGCTTCAGGCCCGGATCGACCTTCTGGCCGGGGATGTCGTGGCCGACGACGGCGATCGGCACGAAGACCGTGTCGTCATGGAAGGCGATACCCCAGTGGATGCCGCCGTTGGCCGCGCCGGTGCCGATGTCGCGGCGCCAGACGACCTTGCCGGTCGCCGGCTCGAGCGCCCACAGCGTGCCCGACTTCTGGCCCGCGAACAGCAGCTCGCGCCCGTCCTTCAGCTTGCCGAGGATCAGCGAGGCGCCGAAGTCCACGTCGCGGTAGACCGTGTCCTTGACGCAGTTCAGCTGGGTGGGCTTCGGGCTCGGGCCGCAGCCGGCGTTGTAGATGTCGCGCTCTGTCGCCTGCATCGACCAGGCCTGCTTGCCGTCGGCCAGGCGGATGGCGATCAGGGCGTCGGTGTTCTTGTGGGCCGGCGGCGAATTGCTTTCGCCGGTGCCGAAGTAGATCAGGCCGCGTGTCTCGTCGACCACCGGCGAGTTCCAGATCGGCGCGCCGGAAGGGCCCTTGAGCGGCTTGCCGTCGCCCCGGTCGCGGATCGGCTTGGCCTCTTCCATGGTGTCGTAGCGCCACTGCTGCGCGCCGGTCAGCGGGTCCAGCGACAGGACGAAGCCGTGGTTGGTGCAGCAGTCCACCTTGTTGTCGGCCGCCTGCATGATCTCGTACTGCGAGACCGGGACGATGATCCGGTCCTTCAGGATGCGCGGCGTCGCCGTGGTCATCGAGAAGGAGTAGGAGGCGACGTTCTTGGTCCAGATGGCCTTGCCAGTGCGCGCGTCCAGCAGGTGGACGGTGGAGTCGAGGCCCGCGACCACCACCACCTTGCGCCCGGTCTTCGAGCCGGGCTGGGCGATCACGCCATAGCCGGCGCTGGTGCGCAGGGGCGAGGCGCCCGGCGCGTGGTAGGCCCACTTCACGCAGGGCTTGGCGGGGTTGCTGACGTCGAAGGCATAGACCGCCTGCGCCTCGGCCACCGGCAGGAAGACGGTGTTCCCGACCACCGCGCCCTGCGAGCGCATCATGGTCACGTCCGGAAAGCCGATCGACCAGGCGAGGTCCAGTTTCGCGAGCTTGGCCTTGGTGAGGCCGGTCTGGGCGGCGCTCAGCACCCGCGTGTTGCGCGCGTCGAAGCCGAAGGTCGAGACGGTGGCCGCGCCGGTGATGTCGGCGTCGCGGCGCGCGGCGTCGCAGGCCATGGCCTGGCTCCAGGTCTCCACGGTGATCCCGGACTTGCCGGTCAGGTAGCTGATCAGGTCGGTGCGGGTCTCGTCGGTCAGGCCCGCGCCTTGGGCCTTCATCTTGCCCTCCGTCAGGGCGTAGGTGAGCGCCTGGACGCTCATGGCGCTCAGCGTCGCCTTGGTGGGCGCGCGGGTTTCGTCCGGGCGGTCGTGGCAGGCCGCGCAGAAGGTGCGGTAGACCGGCTGGCCCGGATGCGGCACCGGCACCTGCGCCGAGGCGTTGCCGGCCAACAGCCAGCCGCCGGTCAGGGCCGCCAACGCGGCCATCGCCATCCTGTGCATCGTCACGCCCCCAACTTTCTATTTGTCGCCACGATAGGCGATCCGGGCGAGACGCCAAGTGCCGCCCGCGATCCCTTGACCTCCCTCGGCCCCGCGTCGCAAATGGCGGCCAAATCAAACGCGCGTTTTAATGGGAGTGGGACAATGAGCGACGTGGCGAACGCCCTGACCGGCAAGCTGTTCGACCTGACTGGCAAGGTGGCGGTGATCACCGGCTCCTCGCGCGGCATCGGCAAGGCCATCGCCGAGCAGATGGCGGCCCACGGCGCCAAGGTGGTGATCTCGTCGCGCAAGGCGGGCCCCTGCGAGGAAGTCGCCGCGGCGATCAACGTCCGCAGCGCCGGCCACGCCATCGCCGTCCCGGCCAACATCTCCTCGAAGGAAGACCTTCAGCGGCTGATGGACGAGACCCGCAAGGCGTTCGGCAAGATCGACATCCTGGTCTGTAACGCCGCGTCCAACCCCTACTACGGCAGCCAGCTCGACATCTCCGACGACGCCTTCAACAAGATCCTCTCGAACAACATCGTCGCCAACAACTGGATGATCCAGATGGTGACGCCCGAGATGCGCGAGCGGAAGGACGGGGCGATCATCATCGTCTCCTCCATCGGCGGCCTGCGCGGCTCGGAGGTGATCGGCGCCTACTGCATCTCCAAGGCCGCCGACATGCAGCTGGCCCGCAACCTGGCCCGCGAGCTGGGCCCCTCGAACATTCGGGTGAACTGCATCGCGCCCGGCCTGGTGAAGACCGATTTCGCCAAGGCGCTCTGGGACACCCCGGCCGGCGAGGAACGCGCCAGCTCCGGCACCCCGCTCCGCCGCCTGGGCGAGCCCGACGATCTGGCCGGCATCGCCGTCTACCTCGGCAGCCGCGCCGGCGCGTGGACGACGGGTCAGACGTTCGTGGTGGATGGCGGGTCGACCTGCTGAGCCGGGACTTCTTTCGCACTGTCATCCCGGAATGATGCGAAGCGGCATATCCGGGACCCATAGACTCCGAATTTCCGGCGCGTCCGACGCCGCGACGCCGCGCCCGTTCCTGCGTCATCGAGCGCGTATGGGTCCCGGATAAGCGCTGTCGCGCTTTCCGGGATGACAGTGAGGTGTGCTGGCGCGCGCCTGACCTCAGCCCTTCACCACCAACTCCAGCCCGCCCGCGAACGGCAGGGTCATCGAGGTCAGCCCGTTCGCCGGGTCGCGCACATAGTCGAAGAACGCGCCGTAGCCCTTGGCGACGCTGACGGTGTTGTCGGCGACGATCACCGCGCCGGGACGCAGGCGCGGGCCGATCAGCTCGATGGCCGGCCGGGCCATCTCGACCCAGATGTCCATCAGCACGAAGTCCACCGGCCCTTCGATCACCTTCAGGGTCTCGCGCAGGTCGCCTTCGCGCAGGTCGATGAAGCGCTCCAGGCCGGCCTCGGCGAAGTTGGCGCGGGCGATGGCGGCCTTGGCGGGCTCGTATTCCGTGGCGATCACCACGCCGCCGCCGTTCGCGCGGACCGCATCGGCCAGGTAGAGGGTCGAGACCCCGTGCGAGGTGCCCACCTCGACCACGCGGGTAGCCCGTAACGCGCGGCACATCAGGTGGCAGAATTCGGCCTTGTCGGGCTCCAGGGCGACCAGCTTGTCGGCCAGGTAGCGGTGCGAGGCCTCGTCGAAGCCGTCCCAGCTGAGCTCCATCTTGCGCGCACGCTCGGCGAAGAATCCGCCGGTCTCGGCCTCCTGGGCCTGGCTCTGGGCCTGCAGCCGGTTGATCAGCGCCTGCAGCTTGGCGTCGGCGATCACGCCGGCCATTGCGGGGCCTCGTACTGCATGGCGCCGGCGATGTTGCCCTCGGTGTCCTGGAAGAAGATCAGCTTGCCCACCGTCTCGATGTGGAAGGGCGGCATGATCACCTTGCCGCCGGCGGCGGTGATGGCGGCCATGGCGGCCTCGATGTCGTCGACGCCGAAGGTGATCTCCATGTCGGGCATCTTCACCCCGTTGATCGGCCGGCGGCCCTGCAGGGCGGCGATGTGGCCGGCGCCGGTGGAGCGGGTCTGGTAGAAGCCCGGCGGGCCCCACGGCGTGAAGGTCCAGCCGAACGCCTCCTCGTAGAAGCGCTTGGCGCGCGGCACGTCGTCGGCGTTGATCGCGAAGTGGCGCAGGGTGGTGGAAACGGGCGCGGGCATGGCGGTCCTCCTGGCCACGACCCTAGGCCTCTGGCGCGGCGTCGTGCTTGCGCTAGTCTGACGACTTATGTCGGCGACGCGCCAAGCTCCACGGGATCAGGACGGCTTCCCGGTCCGGGGGCTCGCGGTCACCTATCCGGACCGCTACCGGATCGAGCGCCACACCCATCCGTGGGCCCAGCTCGTCTATGCCGCCGGCGGGGTGATGCGGGTGGTGACGCCGCAGGCCACCTGGCTGACGCCGCCGACCCGGGCGATCTGGGTGCCGGGCGGGACGCCGCACGAGATCGAGATGCGGGGCGCCGTGGCCATGCGCACCCTCTACCTGGCGCCGGCGCCAGGCGATGCGCGGCTGGACGCCTGCCGGGCCATCGAGGTGGCGCCCCTGCTGCGCGAGCTCATCCTGCACATGGTGCGGATCGGGATGATGACCGAGGGCGATCCGGCGCACGAGCGGCTGGAGGCCATCCTGATCGACCTCCTGGCCGCCGCCGAGACCGCGCCACTGGAGCTGCCGCTGCCGAGCGACCCGCGGGCCCGCGGCTTCGCCGACCGGCTGCTGGCCGACCCCTCTTCCGGGGCGGCGCTGAGCGACTTGGCCCGCGGCTCCGGGGCCTCCTTGCGCACCCTGCAACGGCTGTTCCTGGCGGAGACCGGCCTGGCGCTGGACGCCTGGCGCGGCCGGGCGCGGATGCAGCAGGCCCTGGCCTCGCTGGGGGCCGGCGCCTCGGTGACCCAGGCCGCGCTCGACGCCGGCTACCAGGGCCCCTCGGCCTTCATCGCCGCCTTCAAGCGCGCCTTCGGGACCACGCCGTCGCGCTATCGTTTCCGGCCGAGCTGACCCACAACTGTCATCCCGGTTTCGCGAAGCGAAGACCGGGATGACACCTGGGGTTGGGCCTCAGCGCCGTACCAGCTCCCGCGCCCGCGCCAGCCGCGCGATGCCGGCGTCCAGGGTCTCGTCGCGCTTGGAGAAGCACAGGCGCACGATGTGGCTCACCGGATCCTCCTCATAGAGCGCCGAGACGGGGATCGCCGCCACGCCCGCCGCCTTCACCGACCGCAGGCAGAACTCTCGGTCGCCGACGCCGACGCCGGAGGCCGAAAGGTCGACGTTGAGGAAATAGGTCCCCTGCGCCGGCAGGACCGCGAAGCCCTCCCGCTTCAGTCCGGCGGCCAGCCGGTCGCGGGACCGCTCCAGGTCGCGCGGCATGGCCTCGAACCAGTCGCCGGGATGGTCCAGGCCAAAAGCCACGGCCGTCTGCAGGTTGGGCGGCGTGGTGAAGGTCAGGAACTGGTGGGTGCGGGCCAGCGCATGGGTGAGTTCCGGCGCGGCGCAGAGGAAGCCCACCTTCCAGCCGGTCAGGCCGAACATCTTGCCCGCCGAGCCGATCTTCACCGTCCGCTCCCGCATGCCGGGCTGGGCGATCAGCGGCCGATGGCGCGCGGCGCCGAACACCACCTGCTCCCAGACCTCGTCGCAGATGGCGATCAGGTCGTGGGCCACGCAGATCTCGGCCAGCAGAGCCAGGTCCTCGTCCGGCAGCACCGTGCCGGCGGGATTGTTCGGGTTGTTGAGCACCAGGTACCTGGTCTTCGGCCCGATGGCCGCCTCCAGCATGGCCCGGTCGAATCGCCAGTGCGGCGGCTGCAGGCTGACCAGCTTGGGCACGCCGCCCGCGCGGCGGATCAGCGGCAGGTAGGCGTCATAGAGCGGCTGGAAGACAACCACCTCGTCGCCCGCCTCGATCAGCCCCAGGAAGGCCGCCGCCAGGGCTTCCGTGGCGCCGGAGGTGACGGTGACTTCCGTCATCGGGTCCAGGTCCAGGCCCTGGGCGCGAGCGTAGTGGCCGGCGACCGCCTGGCGCAGCTCCGGCAGGCCGGCCATCGGCGGATACTGGTTATAGCCGTTCAGCACGGCGTCGGCCGCCTTGGCGCGGATGGCCTCCGGCCCCGGATCGTCCGGGAAGCCCTGGCC
>JAFEDM010000291.1 GCA_018241625.1 Pseudomonadota bacterium
CCACCCGCACCTGGCGGTCCTGCATCGCCTGGTCGTCGATGACGGTGACCGAGGCGGCCACCAAGTCCGCCGGTGTCGCGTCGCCGGAGCGGTTGGCGGTGACGACCAACGGATCGACGATCGCCGCGTCAGGGTCTTGGGTCGAAGGCGCTTCGGCCGCGAAGGCCGAAAGCGGCGCGGCGGCCGCGAGCGCGAGCAGGCTCGCGCTAAAGAGGTAGTGACGGGGCATCTCGTGCCCTCCTTTGGTCCACGCGTCTGAACGACTGCGGAGAGCCTCCGAGGGCGGATGAGCCCAGGGTCGACGCCCCGGCGGACGTGACGCCTCTGCGCCGCGCCGGGCCGGTCGAAACGGCTCTCCACCGCTTCGGGTCGTCGCTCAGACGGAAGACCGCGCCTGGGGATCCACTGTCCCGCGGGCTCGAGCGACACGCGCCGACCGGTCTCCTGGCTCACGGGTCATCGCGACAGGCATCGACCTTCCCGGGCCCTTCTTTCGAAGGTTGGCGCCCAGTGGCTGACGAAGACCTGAGGCCTTCGCCAAGATGCCTGCGCTCGCCGCTCACAGTTGCAGGGACAGCCGCGGATCAGGGGTTTTCATGCCCCCTACCGCGTTCCCGATTAAGCCCCGAAGGGCATCGGCGCGCAGGGTACTCGCCCACGGTTACGCTGCGGGCGGTGATGTCTCTGGTCCCGTTTGACAGCTTTGTCCATCTTCCAACCCTCACGGGAAATCCCAGCTACGCTCCGCGTTGGAGCTTGGCGACTGGAGGCGGACCCATGGACGATCGATGGATAGAAGGCTGGCTGGACGGCGTCGTGTCGGGAAGGTCCACCATGAGCCAGCGGGTGGCCTCGTCCATCGAGGCGCACGGCGGGATGGACCGCGCCGTCGCCGCAGCGCGGGCGCGTGGGGTCCATCTGGTGGAATTGACCGATGAGCACGGCAAGCGGCTCGTCGCCGCCAGCCTCAAGCCCTTCAAGACCCTCTGCTGAGGCCGGCCCCTAAGCCACCACCTTGTCGAGATAGTCGAAGCACAGCTTCGCCGCCTCGATGCGCGGCCGCGCGAACGGCGGCTCCTGCTCGACGAAGAAGCCGCGCACGCCCTCGGCGTAGGCCGCCGGCAACAGCTTGACCCAGGGGATGATGCCGCTGCCCACCTCGGTCGGGTCCTGCTGGAAGGCGTAGTTGGGCTTGGTGGTCGCCTTCACGTCCTTCACGTGCATCTGGATGAACCGGCCCTTGTGCGCCTTCATCAGCGCGAACGGGTCCTTGCCCGCCGCCACCACCCAGCCCACGTCCATCTCGAACGACACCAGCTTCGGGTCGGTGTTCTTCAGCAGGATCTCGAGCGCGTTCGTCTCCCCGCCGCCCTTCACCGCGATCGGCATGAACTCGGCGTTGTGGTTGTGGTAGCCCATGGTCAGGCCCGCCGCCTTCAGCGCCTTGCCCTTGGTGTTGAGCAGGTCGGCCACGCCCTTCCAGTCGTCGGCGGTCAGTTGGCTGTAGACGCGCGCGAACCGCGCCGCCAGGTCCTCGCCGGGCTTGGGCTTGGTGTCCACGTGGGCCGGCATCGGCACGCTGGGCAGGACGATATGCTCGACGCCCATGACGTGGCTGTCGGCGATCACCCGGTCGATCTGGGCGAGCGTCGGCTCCGGCCCATTGCCCTCGGCCTGCACGTGGCTGGAGGTGGCCTTCAGTCCGGCCTTGTCGAAGCTGGCCTTCAGCTCCTGCGGCGTCCTGCCGAGATAGCCGGCGAGCTCGACGGTGCGGTAGCCGATCTTCGCCACCTGCCCCAGCATGCCGTCGACGTCGGCGCGCAGGTCACCGCCCAGCGTATAGAGCTGCAGGCCGATGGGCAGGTTGTTGCCCTTGAAGAACGGCTCCTTCGGCGACTTGGCCATCGCGCTCCCCGTGAAACCTGCCGCCGCGAGACTGCCGAGCAGGCCGCGTCGCGACAGGGCGAACCCACGCTCTGGCGTGGGTTCCATTCGGGGCGATGCAAGAAGGCTGAGCGAGTCCATGGCCCAGCCTTGCAGGCTCTGGTCAGCCTGTCATCGGCTTTTGGCCGACGGGGGCGATCAGAAGTTGAACCGCACCCCCGCCATTTCGCCGGTAGAGCTCGGGAACAGATAGCCGGACGCCAGGCCGTCCTCGACGCGCGAATGGTTCACGCCGAAATAGGCGTCGAACCGCTTGGTCAGGTGGTAGGCGAAGACCACCGACAGGTCCTGCAGGGCGCCGGAGCAGGACGACGCGCTGGTGTCCGAGCAGCCGTTGCCCTTGAAGCTGTTCTGATCGTAGCGGTAGTAGGCGCCCGTCACGTCCAGCTTCTCCATCAGCGGATAGCGCACGCCGACCCACGAGATCTGCTGCTTGCGGTGGATCGTGTAGGCGGTGTTGCTGACCACGCTGACGACATAGCCGCCCTCGCCGCGGAAGCCGGGCGCATAGGGATGGGTCGGGTTGGCCATTTCGATGGCCTCGTAGCCAAAGAAGGCCTTGGCCTTGCCGAAGTTGTAGCGCGCCTCGACCGCATAGGCGGTGTTGTCGGAGGCGGTGGCCGCGAGCGTGCCGGGATGCGCCGCGTTCTGGGCCGCGCTGAGCGACGCCAGGGTGATGGCGTCATGCACACGGGTATAGGTCAGGTCGACCGACAGGCCCTTCCAGTCGCCGCCCACGTCGGCCTCGTCGGCGACGCCGGTGTAGTTGTTGGTCTTGAAGTTGTGCAGATAGGCCGCGCGGAACGGGCCCTTGGCGTAGGCGTACTTCACCGCGCCGTCGAAGCGGGCGGATTCCGTCGCGCCGCCACCGGCCGTATAGCCGGACGAGCCGAGGGGCGAGAACGCCTGGGATTGGGCCTGCGGATCGTACTTCGAAAGGTTGTCGGAGATCAGCGAGGTCTGCCGCCCGAACGTTAGGGTCCCGAAGGTCTTCGAGGCCAGGCCGCCGTAGGCCGCGCCCTGGAACAGCTGGCCCGCGCGGCTGGTGTCGCTGGCGTTGGTCTGCGCCGTCAGCGGCACGCCGTTGTTGATGATCAGGCTCTTGGGGCCGTTGGTCAGGTGCAGGCTGGTCGACTGGAAGCCGGTCTCCAGCTTGAAGACCGCGCTCACGTCGTCGCTCAACGGCTCGACGCCCGAGACGCCCAGCTTCGACTGCGACAGCCCGTTCGGCGCGATCGAGGTGGTGTCGCGGTTGCTGAACTTGGCGACCACGAAGGGGATGCCGGCGCTGTAGTAGCTGGAGAGCTTGGCGCCGTGGTCCAGATGGCCGACGCCGACGTCGAACGTCCCGTAGAGGGTGACGCCCTTCCAGGTCAGGGCGCCGTCGTCCTTCTTCTTCGCCGGCGCCTTCGGGGCCGCCGCCTTTTGCGCCGACGCCTCGGCCGCCGCCGGCTTCGCCGCCTCGTCCGCGGCCACGACTTCCGCGAACGCGGGGCGGACCAGGGCGGTGGACGCGACCATCGCCAGGGCGGCGCCGGCGGCAAGACGCGGGAAGGTATTCGGCGAAGACTGACGCATGAGAGGTCTCGATCTGTATCCCAGCGGTTCTCGCCAGGCTTCGCGAAGCCTTTCCCACTTGTCGCTAAATTCGAGGTTAATTGTGGGAACCGATGTTCCGCGAGGCGTCGCTGCTCAAATCGACCGCAGACCGGCGAGGTCCAGTTCCACCCAGACCGGCGTGTGGTCGCTGGACCCGGGCGCGCCGCGCGGACCCCGGTCGACGCCGGCCTTGCGCACGCGTCCGCCAAGACTGGGCGAGACCAGGATGTGGTCGATCCGCAGTCCGGCGTCGCGCTGGAAGGAATTCCGCCAGTACTTCCAGAAGGTGTAGATCGCCTGGTCCGGATAGGCCTCGCGCAGGGTGTCGCGCCAGCCCGAACCCACCAGGCGCAGGTAGCTGTCCTTCAGCGCCGGCTGGAAAAGGGCGTCGTCACGCCAACGCTGCGGCGCATAGACGTCGCGATCCGTCGGGATGATGTTGAAGTCGCCGGCCAGCACCGCCGGAAGGCCATGCGACCGCAAGACCTCGGCGTGGCCCATGAAGCGCTCGTACCAGAGCTCCTTGAAGGCGAACTTCGCGCTGCCGACCGGGTTGCCGTTGGGCGCATAGAGGCAGGCAACCAGCACGCCGCCCACCGCCGCTTCGATATAGCGCGCCTGATGCGGGTCGGGATCGCCGGGCAGTTTGCGACGCGTCTCCAACGGCTCGGCGCCCCGGGCCAGGATCGCCACGCCGTTCCAGTTCTTCTGGCCCTTGCACACCGCGCCATAGCCGGCCCGCTCGAGTGCGGCGCGCGGGAACTTCTCCTCGGTGGTCTTCAGTTCCTGCAGGCAGACCACGTCGGGTCGGGCCGTTTCCAGCCAGGCCAGCAGGTTCGGCAGCCGGCTGGTGACGCCGTTCACATTGTAGGTCGCGAGCTTCATCGGTCCTCAAACGCAAAAAGAGCCGAAGGCGGGCGCCTTCGGCTCTTCCGCAGTCAGTTCAGGCGATCAGCGGTTGGCGCCGTCGCCGCCCGTCTGCCCGCCTTGGTCTTGGCCGACGCCGGATCCGCCTTGGCCGGAGCCTTGACCCGCGCCACCTTGGCCGGCTTGGCCGGAGCCGTCCTGGCCGCCGCCCATGCCCTGGCGGTTCTGCTGGTCGGGGTTCGATTGCGCGCCGCCGCCGGGCTGTTGTTGCGGGGTGCGGCCCTGGTCCATGCCACCCTGGCTGGCGCCCTGGCCTTGGCCGGCGCCTTGGCCCATACCCGAAGCGTTGTTTTGGCTGTTGTCACCCATGATCGTCTCCTGTCGATTGCGCCTGATTGGCTGATCTGGCAACGCCACGCCGGGCCTGCAGTTCCGGTCCGATCAAATGTGTAAATCACGGAGAACACAAAAGATTTTCCGGGAACCTGCCTCCATGCTCGGACGCTCTTGCGACCACGTTCGAGGAGTCTTCATGCCCTTTCCCGCCCTTCGCCTGTCGCGCCTCGGCCAGTTCACGGCGGAATTTCCGGATGCCGAGGCCTTGCACATCGGCCTGGCCCGCTGGAACCGACGACGGCTCGCCGTCCAGACCCCGACGCCGGACTGGCGCGAGACCCTGAACGACGACTGTCGGATGCTGCGGCTGGAGGGCGCCTTCATCGAGGCCTTCCGAGCCCATGTCGCGCCCATGGTCGCCGCCGTCCCATCCGATCCCGAAGGGTTCATCGCCTGGTTCGAGGACCTGAAGATGAGCGGGCCCGGCCAGTGGGACCCGCTGTTCGCCTGGCTCGAGACCACCGCCTCCTTCGATCAGCTGAAATGGTTCCTGACCCAGGAAGCGGCCGGCGAGGCTGGCTTCGACGACCTGGTGGCCATGACCCAGGTGAAGCTGCCGACGCGGCCGAAGCTGGAACTCGCGCGCAACTATTGGGACGAGATGGGCCGGGGCGCCGAGGGCGGCATGCACGGCCCCATGCTGGAGCGCACGGTCAAGCGGCTGGAGCTCACGCCCACCATCGAGGGCACCGCCTGGCAAAGCCTCTGCCTGGCCAACACCATGACCGCGCTCGCCACCACCCGGCGCTATGTCTACCAATCCATCGGCGCGCTGGGCGTGGTGGAGCTCACGGCGCCCACCCGGGTTGCGGCCGTGGACGCCGGGCTGAAGCGCGTCGGCGCCCCGCCGGAAGCCCGCAAGTATTTCGCCCTGCACGCCCAGCTCGACATCGAGCATTCGGCCGCCTGGGACGCCGAGGCCCTCGTCCCGCTGGTCTCCGAAAATCCCGCCTGCGCCCGGTTCCTGGCCGAGGGCGCGGTCATGCGCCTGATCTGTGGCGAAGAGTGCTTCGAGACCTATCGCGCCCACCTCTGGGCCCACACCCATCCGGTGGTCTACGCCGCGGAATAATAGCCTCGGCGGCACAGGCGCCTGGTGGGGACTCCGGGAAGCGAACCCGGACGGATTGCTCCGAGCGGTTTTCAAACGGCTCGGCGCAATAGTGGATCGAGACACCTCGACCGAGAACTGCCGGGGCGAGGTGATCTCAAGCGAAGTCGATGACCTTGCCTCGACCCTCGCGGCCGGCGCGCTCGATGGCGAGCCAGGCTATGGCGATATCCTGGATGGCCACGCCGGAACTGTCGAACACCGTGATTTCGTCCGCCGACGTGCGTCCCCGTTCGTCGCCCGTGATCACCTCGCCGATGGCGCGGACGGAAGCCACGTCGATCACTCCGGCCGTCGCGGCGTGCTGGAATTCCCCGAGACGCACCGACTGCGAGGGCAGGTCGGCGAAGCGCGTGGCGCGCGCGACAAGTTCGACCTCCAGTTCCTGCTTTCCGACGCCGTCCGCGCCCATGGCGGAGATGTGCGCGCCTGGCGCGACCGCCGACGACGCGACCAGGGCCGCGCGTGCGGCGGTGGCGGTGACCACCAGCTCGGCGCCGCGCATCGCGTCTTCAAGCGCCGTCGCCCGCGCCTCGATCCCGGTCGCCCCGATGCGCGCGGCCAGCGCCTGCGCCTGCCTGGCGTCCCGCGCCCAGACCCGCGCCTCACGCACCGGCCGGACCCGTCGCACCGCCTCGAACTCGAACCACGCCTGGTTGCCCCCGCCGATCAGCGCCAGGACGCCGGCGTCCGGCGCGGACAGCCACTTCATCGCGACTGCATCGGCCGCCGCTGTGCGTAGCGCATTCAGGTAGCCCGCCGAGACGATGGCCAGCGGCTGGCCGGTGTCGTCGTCGAGCAGCACGGTGGTCGAGGCGTGCGCCGGCCGGCCTTGGGCCGGATTGGCCGGCCAGTAGGAGCCGATCTTCAGCCCCGGTCGGCGGCGCGCGACATAGACAGCCGCCTTGACCCCAAACCGGGTCGTCGCCGCCGAACCGTGGCCGACCAGCGGCGGGAAGCTCACGACCTCGCCTCTGGCCATGGCGGCGAACCCGGCCTCCACCGCCGCCAGAGCGTCGTCCGGCCCGACCAGTTCGCGGGTGTCGGCTTCGGTCAGCAGCAGCATGGCCATGTTTGTGCCGTCACCACTGACCGAAGCGCGGCCACTCGGCGGCCAAGGCCCCGCCTGCGAGGACATGATAGCGGTCGTGCTGGGCGGCGGTGGCGCAGGCGTGATTGGGCAGGATGCGCAGACGCGAGCCCACTGGGAACCGCGCCGGATCGATCGGTGCGCCGGAGCGGCTGGCGATCAGGCCGTGCTCCTGGTTGGTGGCCGAAACGATCAGGTCGCCCAGCGGCGCGCCGTCGGCGTCCGTGACGAGGCCATAGCCCTGGTCGAGCGGCTGGGATGAGGTGCCGCGATCACGCGATAGAGCCATCCAGCCGGCGTCGACGACGATCTGGCCGGCCGCGGGTTGGTAGCCGATGACCGTGGCCAGGACCGACAGCGCGATCTCCTCGGTGGAACAGACGCCGATCCCGGCCATCACCAGGTCGAAGAACATGTAGACGCCGGCCCGCACCTCGGTGACGCCGGTGAGGTCGCGGGTGAAGAAGGCGGTGGGCGTCGAGCCCACACTGACCACCGGGCTGGGCAGGCCCGCGGCGCGCAGGCGCTCCGCCGCCGCCACCGCGCCGGACCGCTCCGTCTCCGCGAAGGCCGCGAGCTCATCCGGCGTGCGCGCGCCATAGGAACCGCCGGCGTGGGTCAACACGCCCTCCAGGGCGCCAACGACCGCCAGCACTTCGCCGATCCGCAGCAGGACGGGGTCGTGGGGCCGCACGCCGCCGCGATGGCCGTCGGTATCGACCTCGATAAGGGTGGGGACGATCCGTCCGGCCTCGCGGCCGAAGTCCGCGACAGCGGCGGCGGCCTGCAGGTTGTCGAGGATCACTCGGGTGCGGGCGCCGGCGGCGTTGAGGGCGGCGACGCGCGGCAGCTTGTCCGGCGCGACCCCCACCGCATAGACGATGTCGCGGAAGCCATGGGCGGCGAACACCTCGGCCTCCTTCAGGGTCGATACGGTGATCGGCCCGCGTCCGGGGCTCACCAGGTCGGCGACGTCGAGGCTCTTGGCGGTCTTCAGGTGCGGCCGGAAGGCGACCTCGGGCCAGGTGGCCAGATGGTCTCGCAGGCGGGCCAGATTGGCCTGCAGCTTGTCACGATCGAGCACGAGGGCCGGTGTCTCGAGGCCCGCCAAGCCGTTGGCGACCGTGTCGCGGCGCGTCACGACGGATCGCGGCCGGTGCTCGCCACGCCGTTGCGAGAGCGCACCCGCTCCAGCTCTTCGATCCGGCTCATGGCGCCGCTTTCGCGGTAGACCAACTGGGCGACCAGCGCCTCCATCTGCGCCACCGCGCCGACCAGGCTGTCGTAGGGCGAATCCACCTCCACCGGCCCGGTGATGACCAGGTCGGCGAACGCCGAGACAGGCGAAAGCCAGGCGTCGGTGAACAGGATGATCTTCACGCCGCGCTCGGCGGCCTGGGCGGCGAAGTCGACCACGTTGATCTGGTAGCGGCGGTAGTCGAAGACCACCAGCACGTCCTTCTTCGATAGGTCGATCAGGCTGTCGAAGGACTCCGCGGACAGCACATCCAGGCGGACGATCGATGCGCGGAACTGCGCCAGATAGCCGGCCAGCATGCCTGCCACATGGCGGCTGAAGCGGCCGCCCAGGACGGCCACCTGCTTGGCGTCCATGATCATGTCCACGGCGCGTTCGTAGGTGGCGGTGACCGCGGTTTCCGCGGCGCCAGCCGCCAGGGTCGCGACAGAGTCCAGGTAGGACTGGACCACGCTGCGGTCGCCATCCTTCTTGAGCTTCGACTCCACCATCATCAGTGGCGAGCGCAGCCGCGCTTCCACCTCCTCCAGGAGGCTCGCCTGGAAGGCCGCGAAGCCGGAGAAGCCCAGCTTGGCGGCGAAGCGCACCACCGTTGGATCGCTCACCTGCGCGCGCTTGGCGAGGCTGGCCTGCGAGCCCAGGCCGGACACCGGATAGTCGGTCAGCAGGACCTGGGCGATCTTGGCCTCCGCCGGCGTCAGCGACAGGCTTTCCGAGGTCAGCTGCGCCTTGATGCTGGTCGGCCGACCCCCGACGTCCGCTGTGTCCACAAGCCGCTCCCTGCCGGACGCGCGGCGGGACCTCCCGCCGCCGGCCGGCTGGACGGTATCGCGCCGTTGCGCCCGCGTCACGGCGCCCGCACCGCTTCGAGCGCGGCGTCGTCGACCCGTAGGACCAGCCGGTCGATTCGGCCGTCGGTGTCGCGCACGAACTCGTAGCGGCGGCCTGAGTTGGCGTCGCTGACGAACTGGGTCGGGCCCTCCGGGACCAGCCGTTCCTTCGCGCCGTTCGACGGCTTGGCCCACAGCGCGCCGCCCTCGTTGACGATCTGGAAACCGGCCGGCATGCCCTCGATGGCGATCCGGCCGCCGACCACGCGGGCATTGACTTGGACCCCGTAGGCGCCGGCCAGTTCGGCGCGTTCCGCCTCCGACAAGGCGAAGGCCGGGACCTTGGCGACGCCCGTGCTCTCCCAGCCCTCGGCG
>JAFEDM010000292.1 GCA_018241625.1 Pseudomonadota bacterium
CCTGCTGGTCGTCGGCGGAGAGCCTGTTGAACGCCGCCAGGCCGGCCTGGACGGCCTTGGTCGGATCGGCGGCCGCGGCCCTAGCGGCGTCGACCTGGCCGACCACCTGCTCCACCCGCTGGGCGAAGGCCGAGGCGACCAGGGCCTGGGCCTGGTCGGTGGTGATGGTCCCGACGTTCGTCGCGGCCGGCGAGGGATTGACGTTGAGCAGGGTCTTGGCGGTGACCACCTGGCCCTTGGCCACCAGGGTCCCGACCAGGTCGTAGGCGGCGACCTGGTCGCTCAGCCCCGTCTGGCCGGAGGTGTCGTTCAGCGCCGCGACGGCGGCCGCCACCTGATCTCGGCTCGGGATAGGCGCGCCGGGCGCGGCCGGCGGCGGCGCCGCCGCGTCATCGAAGATCTGCTGAGCGGTGTCCGAAAGGGTGACGGTGTCGACCGGATAGGCGGACGGCGTCGGCTGTGGGCCGGCGGGCGACGCGGCGCCGACCACGCCGGTCGAGACGGGCGGCAGGGCCGCAACAGTCGAACTGGAAACCGCAACCATGGGTACTCTCCGCGCGCAGCCTCGCGCATGGAGGATAATTTCCAGTGAACGCGTTCGGTGAAAGCGGAGCGTCAGGTTCGCCCGATTGCCTCTAGGCGCCCGGCGGGTTTCCAAGTGATCCTGATCGCCGATCACCGGCAGGAACCGCCCGCATGACCGCCACCCCTGTCGACGACGAAGTCTTCACGGACGAAATCGCCGAGGTGGCCGGGCCGCCGTTCAACCCCACCGAGGCCGGCGCGGCCATCATCCTGGGCGTCCTGGCGCTGCTGATCTCCGGCCTGATGAGCCTGTTGCTGGCGGGCCTGGCCGACGAGCATCGCCTCTCCGCCTCTGGCATCGGCCTCTCCGCCATGCTGGAGGCCCTGACCACCACCGTGGTGACCGGCGTCGCCGGCGTCGTCCTGAAGCCGGTGCGGCTGCGGACCATCGCCGCCGCCGCGGCCGGGGTTCTCACCCTCCTCGACCTGGCCACCTTGACCGCCAGCGGGCCCGGCGTGCTGGCGGTGCGCGGCCTGGCCGGCGTGCCCGAGGGCCTGCTGTTGTGGATTTCCATCGGCTTCATCTCGCGCACCGCGACGCCGGAACGATGGGCCGCGCTGCTGTTCACCGGCATGGGCCTGTCGCAACTGGCGGTCGCCACGACGCTGTCAGCCTTCGTCCTGCCGCGCTTCGGGGCCAACGGGGGCTTCGTGGCGGTGGCGATCGGCGCGGCCCTGGGCATACCGCTGGCGCCGCTCCTGCCGACCCGCCTGGGCGCGGTCGACGGCAGCGGGGAGGTTTCCGGCGCGCCGCCGCCGCGCGGCTGGCTGGCGCTGTTCGGGACGCTGGCGATGGCCGCGTCCTTGACCGCCGTCACCCTCTACATCGTGCCCCTGGCCAAGCAGGCGGGCCTGGGCGTCACCGTCGGGCGGACCGCCGTCTCCGTCGGCCTCGCCTGCCAGATGCTGGGCGGCGTGCTGGCCACGGCGATCGCCGGACGGGTGCGCTACATCACCGTCTTCTGGGCCTGCGCCGCCGTCTTTGCCGCCACCTGGGCGACCTACGCCGTCCACGCGCCCGCCTGGGCCTTCGTCGGCCTGACGGGCCTCGCGGGCCTGGCCGCCTTCGTCGCCGCCCCGTTCCTACTGCCGATGACGGTCGAAGCGGACCCGTCGCGGCGCGCCACCATGCAGAGCGGCACGGTGCAGCTGCTGGCCGCCGCCATCGGTCCCATGCTGGCGGCGCTCGCGGTCAGCGACCGCAACGTCCACGGGGTGCTGGCGCTGGGCTTCGTGCTGCAGGGGATCGGCCTGGCGGTGGCGGTCGTCCTGCACCGCATGGCCGTCGCCGAGCGGCGCGTTGCGGCCTAGTCCTGCAACCAGCCACCGACCACGCAGGAGACCTCCCCGCCACGCAACGCCACGGTCGCCCGGCGCTTGAAACCGGGCTCGAAAAGCGTGTGGCGGCCGTCGGCGGTGGTGACGGCGACCATCACCGGCTCGGTGAACTGGCACACGTAGTCAGCGTCGCGGTTCAGGGCATAGCCGTGTGGGACGGAGGCGCACTGGGCGGCGCCGAACATGTGGGCGAAGTCCGCGCCGCCGTACCTGAAGGTGTGCGGCTGGCGTTGCAGGGCGATCTCGCGCCAGGCGTGGACCGGCGTCGGGCAAGCGGGGCCTTGGATGGTCCAGGCGACCAGCATCTGATGCTTGTGGTTCCAGGAGGCGAAGGCGCCCGCCAGCGGGATCGCCGCCGCCAGGAAGAGCACCGTCGCCTGGGTGAAGCGCGAAGTGGCGCCGGGACGGGGCTTCCGGCCGATTTCCGTCGAGAACGCCATGCCGCACTTTCCGGAGTACGTTTGTAATTCTCTCGAAATTACGCGCGTAGTCCGGACTGTCAATGCGTGACGTTGGATGCGGTCCTAGTTCTCCGCCATCTCCGGCGGCGGCGCCTCCCCCACCGGTTCGCGGCCGGAGAACAGGCCGTCCAGCCGGTGCCGCGTCGTGCGCTCGAACTCCTCGGCGGAGGACGAGCGGCTGCGGCCCAGCGACAGCTCGCGCACGATCGCGTCCTTGATGCGCTCGACGGCGCCCTCCTCCAGCACGCCGGCCTTCACCAGTTCGCGCGCCAGGGTCACGAACCCCACCGCCGTGGCGTGGGCGCGCAGGCCCACCAGCGAAACATCGTCATGGATGCGTCGGTCTTCGCGTTCGCTCATGGCCCCCGCCCGAACATCTTCAGCCTCGACTTCAGTCACCTCGTTCGTTCCCCAACGAGTCGTCCGGTGACGGACAGATGCTGACTCTAACGCCCGGGCTTGGGAAGTCGCTGCGTCACGAGGTTACGCCAGGCGGAATCACGCCCGCTCCAGCACCTTCTCGCCCTGCTTGTCCCAGCGGCCCCACAGCGCCTTCTCCTCGGCCTTGGCCGGGCCGACGGAGGCTTCCTTGATGTGGCCGAAGCCGCGGATCTTCTGCGGGATGGCGGCGATACGGACGGCGGTGTCCAGGCGCTCGGGGCTGAGGCCGGAGGTGAGCTTGGCGAGCCCGGCCTCGTAGTCGGCGATCAGCCCGCGCTCCATCTTCCGCTCGGCGGTGTAGCCGAAGATGTCCAGCGGCCCGCCGCGCAGGCCCTTCAGCCTGGTCAGCACCGGGAAAGCCGTGTCCAGCATCCAGCCGCCGAAGGCCATCTTCTTCGGCCGCCCGTCCGGGCCCTTGCGGGCCAGCAACGGCGGCGACAGCCAGACCTTGGCCTTGCCACCCTTGAAGGTCTCGTTGCGGTAGGCCTGGAAGCGGCCGTCCGTGTAGAGGCGGGCGACCTCGTACTCGTCCTTGTAGGCCATCAGCTTGTAGAGGTTCACCGCCACGGCGCGGGTCAGAGCTTCCGACTTCCCAGCCTTGGACTCCAGCCCGGCCTCGGCGGCGCGGACCTTCGCCACCTGGTCGGCGTAGCGCTTGGCGTAGGCGCCATTCTGGTAGGCGGTGAGTTCGGCCGTGCGCTTGGCGATCAGCTCGTCCAGCGGCAGGGTCTCCGGCGTCGGCACGTCGTCCTCGCGTTTGCCGCGGCTCGCCGGGTCCGCCAGAGCCTTGCGGCCCAGTTCGAAGGCCTGGAGGTTGGCCTCGGCGTCGACGCCGTTCAGCCGGATCGCCCGGTAGAGCGCGCGGCTGGAGACCGGGATCTCGCCTTTCTGCCAGGCGAAGCCCAGCATGATCATGTTGGCGTAGATCGCGTCGCCCAGGTTGTTCACCGCCAGGTTCTGGGCCGGCAGGGCGTCGTAGGACTTTACCGCCGCGGTCAGGCGGCGGCCCTGCGCGTCGGCGTCGAAGCGCACGTCGCGGTCGGTGACGAAGTCGGCGGTGGGCGCGAAGTCGGCGTTGCCGACCGCCACCGTCCGGTCCTTGGCGTAGAGCGCCAGCGCGTCGGCGCCGTCGGCCGACAGCAGGTCGCAGGCGATCAGCACGTGGGTCGAGGCCGCCGGCACCCGGCCGCCGACCACCGTCTCCTCGGTCTCGCCGATGCGAACGTGGCTGAACACCGCCCCGCCCTTCTGGGCCAGGCCCGTCATGTCCACCACGCTGGCGGCGCGGCCGTCCACGTGGGCGGCCATGGCCAGGATCGAGGCCACGGTCGTGACGCCCGTGCCGCCCACGCCGGTGAAGACGATGTTCTTCACGCCCTCGAACGGCGCGAAGGTGGGCAGCGGCGTCGAGTCCGCCGTCAGCGCCGGCATCGCCTCGCGGTGCGGGTTCTCCGCGCCGGTGAGCGTGATGAACGAGGGGCAGAAGCCCTGCAGGCAGGTGTAGTCCTGGTTGCAGGACGACTGGTTGATCTTCCGCTTGCGGCCGAACTCGGTGTTCAGCGGCTCGACCGAGACGCAGTTCGAGGTCTTGGAGCAGTCGCCGCAGCCTTCGCAGACCAGCGGGTTGATCATCACCCGCTGCGGCGCGGCATCCATGCGCCCGCGCTTGCGGCGGCGGCGCTTTTCGGTGGCGCAGACCTGATCGTAAAGCAGGACGGACACGCCCGGCGTGGCGCGCAGACGCTCCTGCACCGCCATCAGCTCGGAGCGCGGATGCACCTCGACGCCCGGCGCCAGGTCGGTGACGCCCTGATACTTCTCCGGCTCGGCGGCCACCACGACGATGGTCTTCACGCCTTCGGCCGCGAGCTGGCGGGTGATCTGGGCCGGCGTGAAGCCGCTCTCGGCCGCCTGGCCGCCGGTCATGGCGACGGCGTCGTTGAAGAGCAGCTTGTAGGTCATGGACGAGCCGGACGCGACGGCGGCGCGCACGGCCAGCGACCCCGAATGGTTATAGGTCCCGTCGCCCAGGTTGACGAAGACGTGGCTCTCGTTGGTGAACGGCGAAGCGCCGACCCACGACAGGCCCTCGCCGCCCATGTGGCTGTTGAGATCCGTCGACGGGTCGTTGAAGCTCGCCATGTAATGGCAGCCGATGCCGGCCAGCGCGCGGCTGCCCTCCGGCACCCGGGTCGAGGAATTGTGCGGGCAGCCCGAACAGAAGAAGGGCTTCCTCTGCTGGTCCGAGCTCAGCGTCACCGCGGCCATCGAGGCCGCCGACACCCGGGCCAGGTAGTCGTGCACCCGGTCCATGTGCGGGCCCGGCGGCAGACGGTCGGCGATGGCCAGCGCCACCTCGGCGACCGACAGCGAGCCGATCTCCGACAGCAGCGGGTGGCCGTGCTCGTCCACCTTGCCGATGATCTTCGGCCGGGCGTGGGCCGGCAGCTCGTAGAGTGCGGCGCGGGCCTGGGTCTCGATCAGCGGCCGCTTGTGCTCGATGACCATCAGGGTCTCGAGGCCGGCGGCGAAGGCGCGGATGCCTTGCGGCTCCAGCGGCCAGGGCATGCCGACCTTGTAGATGGCGACGCCCAGGCTGGCGGCCTCGGCCGTCGAGATGCCCATCGCCGCGAAGGCCTCGATCACGTCCTTGTAGGCCTGGCCCTGGCAGACGATGCCGAGCCGCGGCCGCGAGGCGCCCAACATCACCCGGTCGACGCGGTTGGCGCGCGCGAAGGCCAAGGCGGCGGGGATCTTCTGGGTGCGGAGCCGGCGCTCCTTCTCCAGCGGCTGGTCCTTCAGCCGGATGCCGAGCCCGCCGGCGGGCAGGCGGAAGTTCTCCGGCAGGACATGGCCGTGACGCTTCAGGTCGATGTCGATGGTGGCGCCTGAGTCCATGGTGTCCGCCAGCGCGATCAGCCCGACCCACAGGCCCGAGAACCGGCTCATGGCGTAGCCCAGGAGGCCGTAGTCCAGCACTTCCTGCACGTCGGCCGGCGACAGCACCGGCATCTCGAAGTCCTGGAAGGCGTATTCGGACTGGCTGGGCAGGGTCGAGGATTTGCAGTTGTGGTCGTCGCCGGCCACCGCCAGCACGCCGCCCTTCGGCCAGACGCCGGCGAAGTTGGCGTGCTTGAAGGCGTCGCCGGTGCGGTCGACGCCCGGCGCCTTGCCGTACCACATCCCGTAGACGCCATCGTACTTGGCGGCCTCGGGGAACAGGTTGGCCTGCTGGCTGCCCCAGACGGCGGTGGCGGCCAGATCCTCGTTGACGCCTTCCTTGAAGACGACGCCGGCCTGGTCGAGGAATTTCTGGGCGCGATGCGCCTGCTGGTCGAGGCCGCCCAGGGGCGAGCCGCGGTAGCCCGAGACGAATCCAGCGGTGTGCAGGCCGGCGGCCGCGTCGAGTCGGTGCTGGTCGATCAGCACACGCAGCAGCGCCTGGACGCCGGTGATGAAAACCCGGCCCTCCGTGAGCAGAAATTTGTCGTCGAGCGTCACTTCGGCGTGCCGCATCGCAATTTTCTTCCTTTCCGCCCTCGATCCTGCTTTAGAAGATCATATAAGATCGTAGCAATTGCTTGCCAAAAGCGTGCCCCGGCCGGTTCGTTCCGGGGCAAGAACAACGCACTGGAAGCCCTCAGGGGGGAGGAAAACTTGTCCGAGGTCCTCGACGCCGTCGATGCCAAGATACTCGACCTCATCCAATATGATGCAGGCCTGTCCGTGGCCGAGATCGCCGAGCGTGTCGGATTGTCGTCCAGCCCCTGCTGGCGGCGGATCAAGCGCCTGGAGGACGCCGGCGTCATCCAGCGCCGGGTGACCATCCTCGACCGCGAGAAACTGGGCCTGGGATTCGAGGTCTATTGCACGGTCAAGCTCAGCCTGCCGACCAAGGACAACCTCGACGCCTTCGAGCAGGCGATCGGCAAGCTCAGCGAAGTGGTGCAGTGCGCCACCGTCACCGGCTCGGCCGACTACGAACTGCGCGTGGTCACCCGCGACATGCACGCCTTCGACGACTTCCTGCGCGAGCGCATCCTGTCGCTGGGGCTGGTTTCGAACATCGAAAGCCGCATCGTCATCCGCGCGGTGAAAAACACCACCGCCGCGCCGCTCGGCTTGATCAGCCCCTATGTGAGCGCGCAGGGGTAGGCTTCCTTTCCCACTCGTGGGAAAGGGGGACCGTTGGCCGAGCGAAGCGAAGAGCCAACGGTGGAAAGGGCAAGCCTCAAGCGCGGTGCGCGCCGCCTTCCCTCTCCACCGCCCGCTCTTCGGCGTGCGGTCCCCCTCTCCCGCGTTCCGCGGGAAAGGAAGAGGAGCCTTCCCATGATCGAACGCATCATCGACCAGCGCCGCCGCGACCTGGGCGGGTTCGAGGTCGGCCGCGTGCTGCCCTATGGCGGCGGCAAGATGGTCGGGCCCTTCATCTTCTTCGACCACATGGGTCCGGTCGACTTCCAGCCTGGCTTTCCGCGCACCGTCGACGTGCGCCCGCACCCGCACATCGGGCTTTCCACCGTCACCTATCTGTTCGACGGATCCATCACCCACCGCGACAGCGTGGGCTCCACCGAGGTGATCCATCCGGGCGAGGTCAACTGGATGACCGCCGGGCGCGGCATCACCCATTCCGAACGCTTCGAGGATCTGCGCGCCCACGGCGGCCACATGCACGGCATCCAGGCCTGGGTCGCCCTGCCGAACGAG
>JAFEDM010000293.1 GCA_018241625.1 Pseudomonadota bacterium
GGGGCGGTCTGCTAGCCCGGGCGCGAAGAGAACTCCACCCTCGGCGCAGGCGCTATTCGTCCCAGGTCCACCCGCCGCTCAGGCGACCTCGAGCAGGTTGGCCCGCGTCTCGTCGCGGTGCTTCTTGAGGTACTTCATGAACGGCGTGCCGCCCGTCCCGACCTCGGTGTCGTTGCCGGCCGACTTGCGTCCCTGGCTGTGGATGTAGCTGGCGGCGTACTCCAGGTGGCGCGAGCGGAAGTCGGCCACCGCCTGGACCGCGGCGTTGTAGGCTTCCGTCAGGCCGCGATGGCCGGCGCCCGCCACGAACGTCCGCACCCCGCTCGCCGCGCGGACGTCGTCGATAAACCGCCGATGGCCCGGCGGGCGATAGATGTGCAGTTCGTCGAGGTAGGTCCGAAGGGGGTCGGCCGCGTGACCGACGCCCAGCAGGGCGTCCATGGACGGCACGATGGACGACTGCGATCCGGTCTGGCCGCGGAAGGCCTGGGGCGCATCGCCGTACCGCTCCACGCCCCGATAGACGACGCCGGCGCCCAGCGCCGGATTGTCCTTCCAGCCGTGGATGTAGGGGCGCACCCGGCGGAAATAGATGTAGGGATCGCACTGCTCGGGCATGCGGTCGAACAGGGCGTTGATCTCGGCCCAGGTGGCGACGATCTGGTTCAGCAGCGCCTCGGCGCGATCCCCATCGCCATGCGCCGCCGCCTCGATCAGCGGGCCGAACAGCGCCAGGGCCGCGCCGGCCTTGGCCTCGATCGCCACATGCACCAGCACGAACCAGGCCTCGTCCGTCCCCGCCGCGAACTTCTGGATCATGTAGATGTTGTCGAGGCCGACGCCCTTGGCCGGGTCGAGCGTGCCCCAGTTGTCGAGCACATAGCCGCTGTACTGCAGCAGCGGCTGCTGCCCCAGCCGGTCGGCGAGCGCTACCATCGGGACGGCCAGGTTGGCGGGCAGAGAAGACCCCGGCGTCTCCGCGCCCCAGATGTAGGCCTGCACCAGGAAGGAATAGTGCGCCATGGCCATCCGGGCCTGGGTGTCCGTCAGGGCGGCGATCTGGTCCGGCGTGATGGCGGTCAGCTCATCGAGGACGTCGCGAACCTTGCCCGTCGGCAGGATTTCCGGCAGCCGCAACGCGAGGTCGCGCACCGCGGCGAGATCGCCCTCCAGGGTCACGGACGGCGCGTCGTAGGCGCACAGGAACCCGCGATCCGCGGTCATGCCATAGGTTTCGAGCGGCGCCAGGGCCATTGCAGTCTCCCGATCTACGGCGCAATCCTATTCGCCGCTCGACGACGCTTGGTTGCAAACTGACGAGACAGGCGGCCCTCCCCACAATATCCTCCGGCAATGGACGCCATTGATCGAAATATATTGCGCGAACTCGAACGCGACGGCCGAGTCACCAATCTGGAGCTCGCCGAGCGTGTCGGCCTGTCACCGTCGGCCTGCCTGCGGCGGGTGCAGGCGCTTGAGACGGCGGGGGTCATCAAGGGCTACCGGGCGGTCCTGGACCGCACGCAGCTTGGGGCCGGGCTGACGGTGTTCGTCATGGTGGGGCTTTCGGGCCAGCTTCAGCGCGACGCCCAGGCCTTCGAACGCGCCATGGCCAAGGCGCCGGAGGTGCTGGAGTGCCACAACATCACCGGCTCGGTGGAATACCTGCTGCGAGTCGAGGTCTCCGACCTGGCGGCCTACAAGCACTTCCATTCCGATGTCCTGGGCACGCTGAGCCAGGTCGCAAGCATCACCTCGCACGTCTGCCTGGGCTCTTCGAAGGACCTCAGGGCCTAAGCGGACGCGCACACCGAACCGTCCCGCCGGCCAGATCTCATGCCCCGGCTATCCATCTCGGCCTGGGAGAGGGTAACCTCCCCGGAAACGCCGCAAAGCGCCGGCCACGCGCGAAGACGGTGAGGTCGAGGAGGACGATGCGATGATCCGAGGTTCGATTTCTGCCGCCGCCATGCTGGCGGTGCTTGTCGCCGCACCGGCCTTCGCTCAGCCGCAGCCCGCCGCACCCAAGGCCTTGGCGCGCAACTTCGACGGGGTCTGGACGAACGCCACCGTCACCCGGCTGGAGCGGCCGGCCAACTTCTCCCAGCTGGTGGTTCCGAAAGACGAGGCCGAGGCGGTCGCGAAGGCGACGAAGGCCCGCAACGCCGCGGCCAACAGCGCCTCGGACCTGAGCAAGGGTAACTTCAAGGACGAGAACGCCACCGCCGGATACAACTCGTTCTGGATCGACTCCGGCGAGGGTCTGATGCGCGTGCGTGGCGAGGCGCGCTCCTCGTTCATCACCAGCCCCGCCGACGGGAAGATGCCCTTCCGCAATCGCGCGAAGAGCCTGGCCCTGATGAACCGCGATGGGGTCGAGTATCAGTCCGGAAGAGGCGCCTACACCGACCCGGAAGACCTGCCGCTGCGCGAGCGCTGCCTGATCGCCCAGAGCGATGCGGGCGGGCCGGTGATGCTCAACGCGATCTACAACAACAACTACAGCTTCATGGTCACGCCGGGTTACTTCGTCATCGACCTGGAAATGAACCACGATGTGCGGGTCGCCCCGATCTTCGCCTCGGCGAACGAGGCCCGCGCCCATCACGCGCCCGCCGCGATCCGGCCCTGGCTGGGCGACAGCGTCGCCTGGTGGGAGGGCGACACCCTGGTCACCGAGACGAAGAACGTGAACCCCATCCAGGAAGGCCGAACCCTGACGCCCGTGTCAGCCCAGGGCACGGTGACGGAGCGCTTCACGCGGATCGCCAAGGACGAGCTGCTCTATCAGTTCACGGTCGACGATCCGGTGCACTACACCAAGGCCTGGTCGGGCGAATATTCCTTCAAGCCTTCCAAAGGGCAGATCTACGAATACGCCTGCCATGAGGGGAACTACGCCATGGCCGGCATTCTCAAGGGGGCCCGGCTCGCCGAAGCGGCCGCCAGGAAGTAAGCGACCGCCGCGCCTAGGCTGAGATCGCGACGGCGGGCCTGGCCTGCCGCTGACGCAGCACAACCCCGATCCCGCCGAACCCGAGCAGCATGCAGGTCCAGATGGCCGGCTCGGGGACGCCGCCGTCCGTGGGCGCGGCGTAGTCGTGGCCGCTCATCCCGATCACGTCCGGCGCGCCCGCGCCGGCGTCGAGATAGGTGTGGACCGTGTGGCTGTAGTCCGCGAACACCAGATAGGGGTCCGTGCGGGGGCCGGCGTAGGCGCTGGCCTGGAAGTCGACCCGCAGCGAGATGACGTCGGTCAGCGGCACGACATAGTTGGCCACCACCGGCGTGGGCGGCGCGTCCGTCGCCGACCAGTTGCCGAAGGCCAGCGAGAAGTTGGTCGTGACGTCCACGATATCCCAGTTCAGTTCGGCGTCGTCGCCGGGGCCGATGACGCCGGCGTTCGGGGTGTGCGAGCCGGTGATCGCGAAGGTGATGCTGCCGGATGAGCCCAAGGCGCCTGGCGCGAAATATTCAACGTAACGCGAAAAGCCGACCGCCTGGGCGTCCGGGCTCGGGTCGCCCGCCGCCAGGAAGGCGTCGGCGTAGACCCGCTGGGTCCCGAATTCCGCGGTCGCCATGGCCTGGGCGTGGGAGCCCGTCGCCACGGTCGAGTCCGAGGCGCTGGAGAACAGCGGCGCATTCACCGAGGTGAGCACCGTCTGGTCCTGGCTGGCGCCGCAGCCATTGCAGCCCCCGGTGGCGCTGGCATGCGCGTTGGCGACCAGCTCCTGCGGATCCGCCGCCCGGGCGGCGCCGGCAAGGCTCGCCGCGGCCAAGGTCGAAACCATCACGAGGACATGCGCTCGCATATCGGCCCCACTCGTCTTGCGTTTCCCCGTGGGAAACCGGAGCCCTCAAACTATTCACCCGCCGAGCCCGGTAAATGATGCAGATGTATCAAGGCGCCGATATTCAACTCACGGGCGAATATCCTGAGGTCGGCTTGACCACATCGCTGACAGCGATGTTTTCGCCTCGAATATTGTATCGACTACGCGCGGCGTCCTAGGCGCGCGGCAGGACCAGCGCCACGCGCAGTCCCGGGCCCATTTCGCCCACCTTGCCGGGACCTTCGGTGATCTCCAGGCGGCCGCCATGGGCTTCGGCGACGGCGGCGACCAGGGACAGGCCCAGGCCGGAGCCGGGTTCGCTGCGGCTGTTCTCCAGGCGCACGAAGCGCTGGATGACGCGTTCGCGGTCGGCCTCCGGCACACCGGGCCCGGTGTCGGTGACCGAGAACTCGATCTCGCCGGACGAGCGGCGGCGCACGCGCAGCATGATCGCCCCGCCCGACGGCGTGTATTTGATGGCGTTGTCGAGCAGGTTGGCCAGCGCCTGAGACAGGAACTCCTGGTTGCCGCGGGCCTGCAGCTCCTTGCCGAACTCGGCGTCGAAATCGAGCCCCTTGTCCTCGCACAGCGGCTCGTAGAGCTCGGCGATGTTGGCGGCCAGTTCGGACGGGTCGAACAGGGCCTGGTTGGGCGCGGTGCCGGCGGCCTGCAGCCGGGCGATGGCCAGGACGGCGGCGAAGGTCTTCAGCACCCCGTCGGTGTCTTCCAGCGCCTGGGCCAGCGCCTGCTCCGGGTCGCCCTTGCCGGCTTCCACGTCGAGGTAGGCGACCTCCAGACGGGCGCGCAGGCGGGTCAGCGGCGAGCGCAGGTCGTGGGCGATGGCGTCGCCGGCGTGGCGGTGGCCGGCCATGGAGCGCTCCAGCCGGTCCAGCATCTCGTTGACCCCGGCCGCCAGCTCGTCGAACTCGTCTCGGGCGCCGCGCACATGGGCCCGGGCGCCCAGGTCGCCGCCCCGGACCGCGTCGACCACCGCGGTCAGGCTGGCCATGGAGCGGCTGACGTTGCGGCTCATCAACAGGCCGCCGCAGAGGCCCAGCACCACGATCAGCGCGCCGGCGCCCCAGAGCGCGCGGACCACCTGGACCACATAGGCCTCGTCCTCGCCGATGTCGGCGCCCACGAACAGCAGCTGGCCGCCCGCCAGGCGGTGCTGCAGGCCGCGGGCCGGGTGCTTCACGGTGCGGCCCGCGGCGTCCACGTCGGTCAGCGAGAAGGTGGTCCAGGTGGGCTGGCCGTCGAACCTGTCCACCGGGCTTACGGGAATGGAGCCGGAGATGCGCTTCTGGTCCGGCGTCATCAGCAGGTAGACGAGCGACCGTTCGGAGGCGGCGCGCTCGATCACCGACTGGTTCACCGCCGCCAGGCCCGCCCGGTCATAGGCGGACTCCAGGGAATGCATCTCGCGGCTGATCTCGGCCTCGGTGCGCCGCCGCGCCTCGCCGGCGGTCGCCACATAGATGTAGGCCAGCAGCGCCATGGCGGCGCTGGCGAACAGCGCCAGGAACAGGACCGTCAGCCGGAACGGCGTGGTGCGGAAGATCCGCGGCAGGCGGAAACGCCGCGCTGGCGCGTCGTCAGCCATCCGCTTCAGGCATCTAGGCGGTAGCCGGCCCCGCGCACGGTCTGCAGCATGGGACGGTCGAATCCCTTGTCGATCTTCGAGCGCAGGCGCGAGATGTGCACGTCGATGACATTGGTCTGCGGGTCGAAGTGGTATTCCCAGACCTTCTCCAGCAGCATGGTGCGGGTCACCGACTGGCCGGCGTGACGCATCATGAACTCCAGCAGCTGGAACTCCCGCGGCTGCAGGTCGATCTCCTTGCCCTGCCGGAAGACGGTGCGGCCGATCAGGTCCATCTCCAGCTCACCCACCCGCAGGAGGGTGTGGACCGAGCCGGTCTCGCGACGCCGCGCCAGCGCCTCGACCCGGGCGATCAGCTCGGCGAAGGCGTAGGGCTTGACCAGATAGTCGTCGCCGCCCGCCTGCAGGCCGGCGACGCGGTCGTTGACCTCGCCCAGCGCCGAAAGGAACAGCACCGGCGTCTGATCGCCCTCGCGCCGCAGGCTCTCCACCAGCTGCACGCCGTTCATCTTCGGCATCATCCGGTCGACGATCATCACGTCGAACTCGCCGTCCCGCGCGGCGGCGAGGCCGAGCTCGCCGTCGGCGGCGCGCACGCAGGCGTTGCCGGCCTCCGTCAGGCCGCGCTCCATGGCCTCGGCCGCTTCCAGGTCGTCCTCGACGATCAGGATCCGCATGGTCTCTCCGCCCCTCGTCCTTGGTTTAGCCCGGGACGAACTTCAGCGTCAGGAAGGTCGTCCGGCCCGCGCGCAGGATGCCCATGACCACGCCCGGACGGCCCGCCTTCTTGGCGGCGTCGGCCGCGGCGGCCACCTCGGCGGCGGTGCTGATCGGATGGCCGACCGGCGCCTGGACGATGATGTCGCCGCGACGGATGCCCTTCTGGCCGGCGTCGGAGTTGGCCTCGACGCTCTCGATCACCACGCCCTTGAGGTCCGGCGGGGCGTTCAGCCGGCGGCGCGTCGCCTCGTCCAGCGGGGCGAGCGACATGCCGAGCACGCTCGGGTGCGGCGCCGACGGCGGCGTCGCGGGGTTGCCGCGCTCCTGGCCGGGGCCGGTGTTGTCGTTGGTCGCCAGGTCCTTTTCCGACGGCCGGACGCCCGAGCGGATCTCGACCGGGCGGTGCTTGCCGTCGCGGATCACGTCCAGCTTGATCGCATCGCCCGGCTGGGCCTTGGCGACCTCGCGGGTCAGCTCGGTGGAGGTCTTGATCGGCACGCCGTTGACCGAGACGATCACGTCGCCCGGCTGCAGCCCGGCCTTGGCGGAGGGGCCGCCCGGCACGGTGTCGGAGACGATGGCCCCCTTCTGCGCACCCAGGCCCTGGGCCTCGGCCATGTCGGCGGTGAAGTTCTGGATGGTCGCGCCGATATAGCCGCGCTGGATCTTGCCGCCGCTGACCAGCTTCTTGGTCACCACGTCGGCCACGTCGGCGGGGATGGCGAAACCGATGCCGACCGAGCCGCCCGTAGGCGTGAAGATCGAGGTGTTCACCCCGATCACCCGGCCATAGATGTCGAAGGTCGGGCCGCCGGAGTTGCCGCGGTTGATGGGCGCGTCGATCTGGATGTAGTCGACGAAGCTGTCGCCGATGTCGCGGCCGTAGGCGGAGATGATGCCGGCCGTGGCGGTGCCGCCCAGGCCGAAGGGATTGCCCACCGCGATCACCCAGTCGCCGACTCGCGGCTTGCCGGCGTTCTCGAAGTTGACGAACGGGAAGTTGTTGCGCCCGCCCTTCACCTTGATCACGGCCAGGTCGGTGCCTTCGTCGCGGCCGACGATGGTGGCGTCGAGCTCGGTCTCGTCCTTCATCACCACCTTGATGGTCTCGGCGTTCTCGACCACGTGGTTGTTGGTGACGATGTAGCCGTCGGCGGAGATGAAGAAGCCGGAGCCGGCCGACTGCTGGGTCGGGCCGCGCCCAGCGCCGCCGCCGCGAGGATCGGTTCCGCCGCCGCGGCCGGCCGGCGGACCGCCGCCTTCGTCGTCACCGCCACCGCCGCCGCCGAACGGCAGGCCGTCGAAGCCCGGAATGCGGCGCAGCTGGCTGGTGTCCACCCGGCTGGTGACGTTGATCGACACCACCGCCGGCGAGACCTTCTCGAAGATTTCGGCGAACGACATCGGCGCGCCGGGCGGCGGGGCGAAAATCGGCGCGGTCGAGGCCTTGATGAACTGGCCCTGGTTGGTCGCATGGCTGGGGGGAAGCTGCACGCGCGAGCCCGCCACAGCCGCGGCCGTCACGCCGGCGGCGGCGATGGCGCCCAGGATGTAGCCCGTTCTCTTGGAGGTCATCTGGCGTCTACTTCCCTCTCGGCGCCGGTCGGATCCCCGATGCGCTTGATAAACCTAGGTTCGATGCACGAGAGCGCAAAGGCTCTCAAGTTACCTTTAAGATAGCCTCTTGCGGCTCTTGGTTCGTTCTTGGGCGCAATCATGTCAGGTGAGATCGCTTTGCGACAGTCGTCTCACACGATCCGCCTCTTCCGGTGACAGTTCCGTTTCCGTCGGCCGGTTCCGCAACCTTGAGACCAACAGACCGGCGCCTGCGACGACCACCACGAAGGGCGCGCCCCACAGCGCCAGGTTCATCCAGTTGAAGGCCGGGGTCAGCAGCACGAACTCGCCATAGCGGTCGGTGAGGTATTTCTTGACCTCGGCGTCGCTCTTGCCGGCGGCGACCTGCTCGCGGACCACCTTGCGCAGGTCGGCGGCGAGGTCGGCCTCGCTGTCGTCGATGGACTCGTTCTGGCAGACCAGGCAGCGGACGTCCTGCATGATGTGCCGCGCGCGGGCCTCCTGGGCCGGGTCGGGCAGGCGGTCGGCCGGATCTGACGCGGCGGCCATGCAAAGCACGCCGGCGATCGCCGCGGCCAAGACGCTGAAGCCACGGCGGCCGCGCGTCACGCCGGTTGCCCCTGACC
>JAFEDM010000294.1 GCA_018241625.1 Pseudomonadota bacterium
AGCGGTCGACCTGCGCCGGGATCGGCACCAGGGCGTAGAGCTGGCGGTTGTCGGCCAGCCGGCGCAGCTTCAGCACCAGCGAGAAGGCCAGGTTCGGAATGAACGGGAAGGGGTGCGCCGGATCGATGGCCAGCGGCGTCAGGACCGGGAAGATCTGGGAGATGAACGGCTCTTCCAGCGCGTCCAGCTCGCCATTGGTGACGTCGGCCGCCTGGACGACCGCCAGGCCTTCGTCGGCTAGCTCCCTGCGCAGGTCGCGCCAGCGGACCTGCTGGTCGGCCATCAGGTCAGCGGCCTCGGCGTTGACGCGCTCCAGCTGCTCGGCCGGCGTCAGGCCGTCCTGGCTTGGGGTGCGCACGCCCTCGCGCACCTGGGCGCGCAGGCCGGCGACGCGGACCATGTAGAATTCGTCGAGGTTGTTGGCGCTGATCGCCAGGAACCGCAGGCGCTCCAGCAGCGGATGGCGCGGGTTCAGGCTTTCGGCCAGGACGCGGCGGTTGAAGGCCAGCCAGGAGAGTTCGCGGTTGAAGAACCGCGCGGGCGAGGTCGCCAACTCCTCGTTCCAGGACAGCTTGCCCGGCTGAAGATCGACCTGGTTGGCGGCTTCGGCGGCGATAGTCTCCGCGTAGCTCATCCGTCTTGCTCCCGGCGCAATATCCGAGCGGGGTTTGTCGCCCCCGCATGTGACGGCTTCAAGTCATCCGTCAAAAAGATCAAGATTTTCGATATCCTCTTCCAGGATCTCGCGCGCCAAAACCCGCGAAACGGGCCGCATCAGCTCATGGTCGGTCTCGTCGAGGCGCCGCACGATCTCTTCCGCGCCCGGAATCGAGCGCTCCATCCGCCGCAATAGATAGGGATAAACATCCTCGTGCGGGCGGATATTCCGTTCACGGAAGAATTTCCGAAGCACGCCGGAGAGCACTTGGTCGTCGGGGGCCTCGATCTCCGCCACCGGCAGGGCGTTGAGACGCGAGCGCAGGTCGGGCAGGGCGGTGTCCCACTGCGCCGGCGGCTTGCGGGCGGTGAGCAGCAGGCTCGCGCCGTCCCGGGCGGCCTGGTTGATCAGGTGGAAGAGGGCCTCGTCGTCCGCGCCCTGGTCGACGTCCTCGACCAGAGCCGGGCGGCCGGCGGCGGCCGCGATGTCGGGGGAGACGCGGTCCAGCACCACGGCGCCGGCCCGCGCCATCCAGGTCCGCGCCAGATGAGTCTTGCCGCAGCCCGCGGGGCCGGTGAGCGCAAGGACCCCGCCGGTCCAGCCCGGCCAGGCGTCGAGCGCCGAGAGCGCCTGAGCGTTCGAGGGACCCTGCACGAAGGCGTCCCGCGTATGGTTCGCGGGTCGGCGGAGGGTCAGGCGAAGCTGGCGGGCCATGCGCCGCCTTATATCCGGTCCAGGCGCTGTCGTCCGGCTAGGGCGTGTCGTAGCTCGTCCGCGCCGCGCCGCCGACGACCAGGGTCCAGCCCTCGGCCTTCAGCAACTCGATCGGCGAGAAGCGGACCTTGTAGTCCATCTTCTCAGAGCCGCGCACCCAATAGCCGAGGTAGACGTAGGGCAGGCCGGTGAGGCAGGCCTGGATCACGTGGTCGAGGATCACGAAGGACCCCAGGCTGCGGCGCGCCTGGTTGGGGTCGTAGAAGCTGTAGACCAGCGACAGGCCGTCGTTCATCACGTCGACCAGGGCGCAGGCCACCAGCTCACCGGGCGCGCGCACGCCATCGGACCGCCGCACGCGATATTCGATGATGTGGGTGCGGACGGCGGTGTCCTCGACCATGGCGACATAGTCGGGCCAGGTCATCTCGGCCATGCCGCCGTCGGCGTGGCGCGCGGTCAGGTAGCGGCGCAGGAGGTCGAACTGCTCCATCGTCGCCTCGGCCTCGACAACCTTGCGCTCCAGGTCCTCGTTGCGGGCGATGGTCTTCCGTTCCGAGCGCGAGAAGATGTAGTCGGCCGCCGGAATCCGCGCCGAAATGCAGGCCGCGCAGGCCTCGCAGGCCGGGCGGTAGGCGATGTTCTGCGAGCGGCGGAAGCCGACCTGGGTCAGGCTGTCGTTGACGCTCGCGCCGTCGGACAGTGGCAGGTGCGCGAACACCTTCCGCTCGAACCTCTCCGGCAGGTAGGGGCACGGGGACGGCGCGGTCAGGAAGAACCTGAGCTGTCGGGACGGAAAATGTTGCGTCACGGAATTGCGGTCGCCCTTTGCCGATCACCTTGATTAGGCGACATGAGCGTCGCCTGCGCAAGGGCTGTCACAGCGACCATTGGTCCCTGAGTTTCGCTCCCGAAACGCGGTTCGAAGCTTCAGCTGTGGTCCGGCGGCAGTACTGGCGCTTCACGCAACAACACAATGGCGATGCGTCGGTTGCCGGGCAGCGTCGGGTCGTCCGGATAGAGCGGCTCGGAAGTGGCCTTGCCGCTGACCTGGTAGATGCGATCGGGGTCGACCCCGGCGCTCTGAAGGACCTTGCGCGAGGCGTCGGCGCGGCCCTGCGACAGGGACCAGTCGCCGTCGGCCTTGGCGCCGCCGACGCTGGCGCTGGTGTGGCCGTAGATACTGATCCGGTTGGGCAGCTGGTTGATCACCTTGGTGATGGCGCGCAGCAGCACCTTGGCCCGGTCGTTGGGGACCGCGCTGCCCTGGTTGAACATCGAGCGGCCTTCCTGGTCGATCAGCTGGATGCGCAGGCCCTCGGGCGTCACGTCGACAATGATGTTCTTGCTGAGCTCGGCCAGTTCCGGCAGGTCCTGCAGCGCCTGGCGCAGGGAGGCGGCGGCCGACTGCAGCGCGGCCTCTTCCTGCTTCTGCTTTTCACTGTTTGCCACAGAGGTGGAGGCGGAGTCGGTGCCCTTGGCGCCGTCCTTGGCCTTGCCGTCGGCCGGGTTCTTCACGTCCGGCGCGCTGTCCTGGATCACCGATTGCGAGCCGTTCTGCTTGGTGCCGTCCTGGCCCAGCGAGGTGCCGCCCAGGATGCCGCCCGAGCCGGAGGTGGTCTCCGACACGCTGGCCGGCGCGAAGTAGTCGGCGATGCCGCGCTTCTGCTCCGGGGACGTGGTGTTGATGAGCCACATCAAGAGGAAGAAGGCCATCATCGCGGTCACGAAGTCGGCGTAGGCGACTTTCCACGCGCCGCCGTGGTGGCCGCCGCCACCGCCCTTCTTGATCTTCTTGATGATGATCGGCCGTTCGCCGCTCACCGACATGGTCCGCCCCGGGTAAGCCTGTTACGAGGGACTCACTTGCGCAGGGGCGCGTTAAAATCGCGTTGCGCACAGGGTTAAGGAGCAGGGTTACATGAAAGTGGCGTTCGCCGGCCTGGGCGTGATGGGCTTCCCCATGGCGGGGCACCTGGCCAAGGCCGGCCACGAGATGGCCGTCTACAACCGCAGTTCCGCGAAGGCCCGCGACTGGGTGGCCAAGTTCGGCGGCCGCGCCGGCGGCACGGCGGCAGACGCGGCGAAGGACGCCGAGCTGTTCATCCTCTGTGTCGGCAACGACGACGATGTGCGCCAGGTGGTCCGCGAGGCCCTGCCGGCCATGGCGCCGGGCGGCGTGGTGGTCGACCACACCACGACCTCCGCCGTGGTCGCGCGCGAGATGGCGGCCCTGGCGGCCAAGGGCGGCCGAGCCTTCGTGGACGCACCGGTCAGCGGCGGCCAGGCCGGAGCCGAGAACGGTCAGCTCACCATCATGTGCGGCGGGACGGAGGCGGCCTTCGCGCAGGCCGAGCCGGTGATCGCCGCCTACGCCAAGGCCACCAAGCTGATGGGCGGGTCCGGCGCGGGCCAGCTCGCCAAGATGGTCAACCAGATCTGCATCGCCGGTGTCGTCCAGGGCCTGGCCGAAGGCCTGCACTTCGCCAAGCGCGCCGGCCTTGATCCGCAGCTGGTCTACGACGCCATCTCCAAGGGCGCGGCGCAGTCCTGGCAGATGGACAACCGCTGGAAGACCATGACCGAGGGCAAGTTCGACTTCGGCTTCGCGGTCGACTGGATGCGCAAGGACCTGGGCCTGGTGCTGGATGAGGCGGGCCGCAATGGCTCCGCGCTGGACATGACCCGCATGGTCGATGGCTTCTACGCCGAGGTGCAGGCGCTGGGCGGCCATCGCTGGGACACCTCCAGCCTGGTGGCGCGGCTGGAGAAGCCCTGAGGTGCGGATTCTGGAGACCGAGCGGCTCACGCTCAGCGAACTGACGGCCGACGACGCGCCGTTCATCCTGGAACTGCTGATGAGCCGGGGCTTCCGCGAGAACATAGGCGACCGGGGCGTACGCGATGTCGAGAGCGCGGGCGGCTACATCGAGCGCGCCCGGGCGGGCTATGCGGCCAACGGCTTCGGCCTCTGGCGCTGCGACCTGAAATCGACCGGCGAGGCGGCTGGTCTCTGCGGCCTGGTCAAGCGCGACGGGCTGGAGCACCCGGACGTGGGCTACGCCTTCCTGGAGCGGTTCTGGGGCGGCGGCCTGGCGACCGAGGCGGCGGCGGCCTGCCTGGCCTACGGCCGCGAGACCTTGAAGCTGCCGGTGATCGTGGCGATCACCACGCCGGCCAACGTCGGCTCCCAGGCGGTGCTGCGGAAGATCGGCCTGCGTGACGCAGGGTTAGTCCGCATCCCGGGTAATGATCACGACTCGAGCTTCTTCACGACGGAGGAGCTCTAAGGGGCGCGACGGGTCATGAGCATCACCACGCGGCGTGTGCTGGCCAATGGCTTCGACTTCGCGGTGGACGAGGCGGGCGACGGCGATCGCCTGGCGCTCTGCCTGCACGGCTTCCCGGAAAGCCGGTTCTCCTGGCGCTACCAACTCCCGCTGCTAGCGCGGATGGGCTATCGCGCCTGGGCGCCGGACCTGCGGGGCTACGGCGAGACCCAGCCGAAGCCGCGCGAAATCTCGGCCTATCTGATCGACCGGCTGATGGAAGACGTGGCCGCCCTGATCGACGCCAGCGGCGCCAAGGAGGTGGTGCTGATCGGCCACGACTGGGGCGCCGGCCTGGCCTGGGCCTTCGCGGCCAACCAGGTGCGACCGTTGAAACGGCTGGTGATCATGAACGTGCCGCATCCGGCGGTGATGGCCGGCCAGTTCGGGCGCAATTGGGCGCAGATGCGCAAGTCCTGGTACATGTTCTTCTTCCAGCTGCCGGGCCTGCCGGAGCGGGCGATGACGCGCAACGACGCCCAGGCGATCAGGAACGCCTTCCACGGCATGGCCGTCGACAAATCCAACTTCGCGCCAGATGTGCTGGAGCGTTACGCCAAGGACGCCCAGCGGCCCGGCGCGATCCGCGGCATGGTCAACTGGTACCGCGCCGCCCTGCAGATCGGCGGCAAGCTGCGCGGGCCCTGGCCGGTGATCGAGACCCCGACCCTGATCATCTGGGGCGAGGAGGACGCCGCCTTGGGGGTCGAGCTGCTGAACGGGACGGACGCCTACGTCCGCGACCTGACCATCGAGCGCCTGCCGGGTGTCTCCCATTGGGTTCAGCAGGAGGCGCCGCAGAAGGTGAACCCGATCCTCGAGCGCTGGCTCACCGCGCCGCGATGAGCGCCGGCAGGATCTGGCCGACCAACAGGGGCGCGATCGGGACGGCCGGCGGGGCGGTCGGGTCGATCCAGAGCAGCTCTTCGATCTCCGCCTGAATGGCGGGCTCGCCGGCGATCGTCGTCAGATAGGCGTGGGAGCGCACCACGGCGTCGGGTTCGTTGGCGGCTTCGGCCTCGAAGCGGCCAAGCAACTGGGCGGAAGCTAAATCCACGCCGAGTTCTTCCATCAGCTCGCGCCGCAGGGCCGACAAATCGTCCTCACCCGTCTCGCGCTTGCCGCCGGGGAGCATGAAGCGCTGAGTCCCCCGCTTGCGGACGGTGAGAAGCCGGCCCTCGGCGTCGCGGATCAGGGCGCCGACGACCTCGACGATCACGCGCCCAGCAGCCGGGCCGCCCGCGGCGCGAAGTAGGTGATGACGCCCGCCGCGCCGGCGCGCTTGAAGGCGCCCAGGCTTTCCAGGATGGCGCGTTCCTCGTCCAGCCAGCCGTTCTGGGCGGCGGCCATCAGCATGGCGTACTCGCCCGAGACCTGGAAGGCGAAGGTCGGCATGGAGAAGGCGTCGACCACCTGACGGACGATGTCGAGGTAGGGCAGGCCGGGCTTCACCATCACCATGTCGGCGCCCTCGGCGATGTCCAGGGCGACTTCGCGCAGAGCTTCCGAGTGGTTGGCCGCGTCCATCTGGTAGGTCTTCTTGTCGCCGGGGTTGGCGACCTCGCCGGAGCCCAGCTTCCCCGAGCCGATGGCCTCCCGGTAGGGCCCGTAGAAGGCCGAGGCGTACTTGGCGGCGTAGGACATGATCATCACCTCCTGCAGGCCCTCGGCCTCCAGGGCCGAGCGCAGGGCGCCGCAGCGGCCGTCCATCATGTCCGAAGGGGCGAGGATGTCGCAGCCGGCGCGGGCCTGGACGAGGGCCTGGGCGACCAGGGCCTCGATGGTCGGGTCGTTGACGACGCGTCCGTTCTCGAGAAGGCCGTCGTGGCCGTGGGTCGTGAAGGGGTCGAGCGCCACGTCGCACATGATGCCGACCTCGGGCGCGGCGTCCTTCATGGCCTTCACGGCGCGGCAGACGACGCCGTCGGGATCCGCCGCCAGGGAGCCTGTGGCGTCCTTCTTCGACCCGTCGATGTGCGGGAAGACGGCGATGGCCGGAATACCCAGCTTCGCGGCCTCTTTGGCGGCGGCGGCGCAGTCCTTCACCGAAAGGCGGCTGACGCCCGGCATGGAGCCCACCGGGACCTGGCCCTCGCCCTCGTGCACCACCATCGACCAGATCAGG
>JAFEDM010000295.1 GCA_018241625.1 Pseudomonadota bacterium
GCACTACGAGGCCAAACAGTTCATCGTCTACTTCCCGTTCGATCAGTACATCCTGACGCCGGAAGCCCAGTCGGTGGTGCAGGAAGCGGCCAACTACTCGTCGGCCGGCCACGCGACCAAGATCACGGTCGTCGGCTACACCGACACCTCCGGCTCGGCGGCCTACAACATCCGCCTGTCGGAACGCCGTGCGAAGGCCGTGGCCGACGCCCTGGTGGGCATGGGCGTCTCCCAATCGACCCTCTCGGTCGACTGGAAGGGCAAGACCAACCTGGCCGTCCCGACCGCCGATGGCGTGAAGGAACCGCTGAACCGCCGTTCGACCGTCGACATCAGCTTCTGATCTCGACCACCGACGGTTCGGTGAAGACAAGCGAGGGCCCGGCTGCAAAGCCGGGCCCTTTGCTTTGGGGTGTCAGACCGGCAGTTGGCTGGTCGACTTGACCTCTTCCAGCACGGCGTAGGTGCGGGTCTCGCGGACGCCGGGCATCTGCACCAGGACGTCGCCCAGGAAGGCGCGGTACGCGGCCATGTCCTTCACGCGGGCCTTGATCAGGTAGTCGAAGCCGCCGGCCACCATGTGGCATTCCAGGACGTCAGGGGCGCGGCGCGCGGCGGCGGCGAAGTCGTCGAACACGTCGCCGGTGGTGCGGTCCAGGACGACCTCCACGAAGATCAGCAGGGCGCGGTCGACCTTGCGGGGATCCAGCACCGCGGAGAAGTTGAGGATGTAGCCGGCTTCGCGCAGACGGCGCACCCTGTCCGAACAGGCCGACGGCGACAGGTTGCAGCGTTCGGCCAGATCCTGGTTGCTGATCCGCCCCTCGGCCTGCAGCAGCCGCAGCAGCCGCCGGTCGGTGTCGTCCAGCCGTTCAATATTCGCCATTACGCCCCATGTCTCCGGAATTGTCCGGCCTGACCGAGAAATTCCCGTATCACATTCGGCGACGGGCGGCCTAGACCGGGCGGAAATACGGGACGCTCGCCATGGCCTTCGATCACCTCGACTCCGACAAGTTCATCGACGAGCGCGCCGCCACCGCCGCGGCGCTGGCGTCCAAGCCCCTGGGCGCCGAAGACCGCCAAGCGGTCAGCGAAGAAGCGGCGGCGCTGGTGCGTTCGGCCCGGCGGAGCGCCCGCAAGCAGGGCGTGGTTGAGAGCTTTCTGCAGGAGTTCAGCCTGTCGACCCGCGAAGGCCTGGCGCTGATGTGCCTGGCCGAGGCCCTGTTGCGCACGCCCGACGAAGAGACCCGCGACAAGCTGATCGCCGAGAAGATCGCCTCGGCAGACTGGGCGAGCCACGCCGGCAATTCCGACAGCCTGCTGGTCAACGCCTCCACCTGGAGCCTGATGCTCACCGGCAAGCTCATCGATCCCGACGAGGAGGCGCGCGCCGACCTTCCGGGTTTCGTGCGCAAGCTGGCCGGGCGGTTGGGCGAGCCGGTGATCCGCCGGGCGGTGGGCGCGGCGGTCAAGATCATGGGCGAGCAGTTCGTGCTGGGCGCCACCATCGACAAGGCGATCAGGCGCGCGGGCGCCGACGGCTTCGTCTGCTCCTTCGACATGCTGGGCGAAGGCGCGCGCACCGAGGCGGACGCCGACCGCTATGAAGCGGCCTATGCCGCGGCGATCAAGGTGGTGGGCAAGCACGCGTCGGCGCTGGGGCCGGAAGGGGGCCACGGCGTCTCGGTGAAGCTCTCGGCCCTGTCGCCGCGCTACGAGGCGCGCGAGCCGGACCGCGTGTGGGGCGAGCTCTATCCACGCACCAAGCGGCTGGCCGTGCTGGCTGCGGAAGCCAACATCAACCTGACGCTGGACGCCGAGGAGGCCGACCGCCTGGCGATCTCGCTGGAGCTGCTGGAGCGGCTGGCGAGCGAGCCGGAACTGGGCTCCTGGACCGGCCTGGGCCTCGCCGTGCAGGCCTACCAGAAGCGTTCGCCCCAGGTGATCGAGGCGGTGGCCGGTATCGCGCGGTCCACGGGCCGCCGCCTGATGGTGCGCCTGGTGAAGGGCGCCTATTGGGACAGCGAGATCAAGCGCGCCCAGGTGGCGGGCCTGCCGGGTTATCCCGTCTACACCACCAAGGCGGCGACCGACCTGTCGTACCTCGCCTGCGCGCGGGTGCTGCTGGGCGCCGCGCCGGCGCTCTATGGCCAGTTCGCCACGCACAATGCGCACACCCTGGCGGCAGTGCGGCTGATGGCCAAGCAGGCCGGCCTGTCGCCGGAGTTCCAGCGGCTGCACGGCATGGGCGAGGCGCTGTATGCCGGCGCCCGTGATCGCTACGGCGACTTTCCGTTGCGCGTCTATGCGCCGGTGGGCAGCCACGAGGACCTGTTGCCCTATCTGGTGCGCCGCCTGCTGGAGAATGGCGCCAACACCTCCTTCGTCCACGCCCTGCTGGACGAGCGGACGCCGGTGGAGAAGGTGGTCTCCGATCCCATCACCGCGGTCGAGGCGTCCGGCGGCGCGCCGCACCCGCGCATCCCGCTGCCGGTCGACCTCTACGGGCCGGGGCGCAAGAACACGACGGGGATGGACCTCTCCATCGCCGCGACGCGGGACGCGCTGACCCAGGCTGTCGCGCGCCTTCCGGAGCTCACCGCCGCGCCGATCGTCGGCGGCAAGGCCGGCGCAGGCGCCGCGAAGGCGGCGGTCTCGCCGAGTGACTTGGCGCGCGTGGTGGGCAAGGCCGCCGACGCCACTGCAGCCGACGTCGACGCCGCCTATGCTTTGGCCGTAAAGGCGCAGCCCGCCTGGGACGCCCTGGGCGGCGAGGGCCGTGCGCCGATCCTGCGCGCCATGGCCGACGCCCTGGAGACCAACCGCGAGCGGCTGGTGGCGATCTGCGTCCGCGAAGCCGGCAAGACCTTCGCCGACGGCGTGGCCGAGGTGCGCGAGGCGGCCGATTTCTGCCGCTACTACGCCGTCCTGGCTGAACGGCAGTTCGCCCACCCGGAGACACTGCGTGGGCCGGTGGGCGAGACCAACCAGTTGTCGCTGCATGGCCGGGGCGTCTTCGCCTGCATCAGCCCCTGGAACTTCCCGCTGGCCATCTTCACCGGCCAGATCGCCGCAGCGCTAGCGGCTGGCAACGCGGTGCTGGCCAAGCCCGCCGAGCAGACCCCGCTGATCGCCGCCGAGGCGGTGCGCCTCTATCATGCCGCGGGCCTGAACCCGGACCTGCTGCACCTGTTGCCCGGCGACGGTGTGGAGGTCGGCCAGGCGCTGGTGAAGCATCCGTCCTGCGCCGGCGTCGCCTTCACCGGCGGCACCGAGACCGCCTGGGCGATCAACCGCACCCTGGCCGCCCGCAACGGTCCGATCGTCCCGTTCATCGCGGAGACCGGCGGCCTCAACGCCATGTTCGTGGACACCACGGCCCTGCGCGAACAGGTGATCGACGACGTGATCCTCTCGGCCTTCGGCTCGGCCGGCCAGCGCTGTTCGGCGCTGCGCATGCTGTTCGTGCCGCACGAAACCGCCGACGCCCTGATCGCGGGCTTGAGCGGCGCCATGGACGCCCTGGTGGTCGCCGACCCCGCCGATCCGCGTACGGACATCGGCCCGGTGATCGACGAAGAAGCGCGGGGCGCGCTCATGAAGCACCGTGATCGTCTGCGTACGGAGGCCACGGTCCTGCACGAGATCGCGGGTCCGGACGGCGGCCATTTCTTCGGCCCTCTTCTGGCGGAGATCCCGTCGGCCGCCTTCCTGCAGAAGGAGGTGTTCGGACCGATCCTGCACGTGGTCCGCTACGATTCCAACGACCTGGCGAAGGCGGCGGCCCCGCTGGCGGCGGCGGGCTACGGCCTGACGCTCGGCGTGCACAGCCGTATCGAGGCCTTTGCCGAGCAGGTGCGCGCCGCCGTCCCGGCCGGCAAC
>JAFEDM010000296.1 GCA_018241625.1 Pseudomonadota bacterium
CGCCCTGTAACCCTTGGCCACCGCCGCCGGGCTGGTGGTCTGCGCCTCCGCTGAATCGGCCGCCAGCGCCGCCGCCGAAGCCATCAGGGCCAGTGCGATCAGCCGCGTCTTCATCGTCTCGCTCCCCAGGCCGCCGCACGTTCGGACGGCGGCGTTCGACGGGCAGGGGAAGCCCGACCGCCCGCCGCGTCAAGTCCGTAGGCAAGGGCGCCTAGAACTGTCGCGGCAAGTTCTCGCGCCCGCGAATTCCGGCCGGGTCCGATCCATCACGCGTCCGCACGGGCTCGCCCTTGAGGGCGACGGTGGTTCAGCTGATCGCCGCCTCGATCGCTTCGCCCAGTTCGGCCCAGTCGTCGATGCGGGGGTGAAGGTCGGAGCGCGGGGCCAGTGGGCGCAGGCGCAGGTCCGCCACGTGCTGGAAGGTCGCCGTCTGGGGCGAATGTTCGGCGACCGAGTCGAGATTGGGCAGCAGGTCGTCGACGAAGGCGCTCCTGCCGAAGGTCTGGGCGACCAGGGCCGCGGTGATCGGCCCCTTGGGGCCGCTGGAGAGGATCAGGGCGTCCGGCAGGCCGTGTCTGCGCAACCAGTCGCCGCGCAGCTGTTCCGCCGCCGCCGGGGCGTTGGAGAGGATCAGGATCTCGGCCTTGGGCCGCAGCTTCGAAAGCGCCGCCACCGCGCCCGGCGCCGGCTCCAGCTCGCCGCAGCCCTCGGCGAAGAAGCCGTTGAACAGCTCGCGGCCCACGGCGATGTCCACCGGCTCCGAAGCTCCCGGCGCGTAGAGGTTCTGAAAGAGGGCGAATCGGTCGACCCGCAGCTCGTAGCCGCGGTTCGACACATAGGCGCCGAAGCCCTGCATGAAGAGGCCCAGCACCTCGTCCACGTCAACGATCACCAGCGGCCGGTCGTGGCGCAGGCCCAGGCTGGCCAGCGAGGGGGCGGTTGCGGCGGGGGCGGCGTCGGCCACGGAAACTCCTTAGGCTAACGAAGTTTAAGGATATCCGTGGGATCAAGGAACCCAGGGTGGGGAAGTCCGCGATCGGCGGCGACCTCGGAAACTGAGCCGGGTCCTAAATGACCAAGAAGGTCCTCATCGTCGAGGATAACGAGCTGAACATGAAGCTGTTTCATGATCTGCTCGACGCCCAGGGTTACGAGACCCTGCAGACCCGCGAGGGGCTGCAAGCGCTTGCGCTCGCCCGCGAGCACCACCCCGACCTGATCCTGATGGACATCCAGCTGCCGGAGATCTCGGGTCTCGAGGTTACCAAATGGCTGAAGGAGGACGAGGACCTGGCCTCCATCCCGGTGGTGGCGGTGACCGCCTTCGCCATGAAGGGCGACGAGGAGCGAATCCGCGAGGGCGGCTGCGAAGCCTACATCTCCAAGCCGATCTCCGTCGTACACTTCCTCGACACCATCCGCCGCCTGATCGCCTGAGAGAACGATGACCGCGCGTATCCTGGTCGTTGACGATATCGAGGCCAACGTCCGCCTTCTCCAGGCCAAGCTGGAAGCCGAATACTACGAGGTGCTGTGCGCCTCCGACGGGCCGACCGCGCTGGCGATCGCCGCGTCCGAGAAGCCCGACATCGTGCTGCTCGACGTGATGATGCCCGGGATGGACGGGTTCACTGTCTGCCGCCGGCTGAAGAACGACGCGGAGACCCGCCACATCCCGGTGGTGCTGCTCACCGCCCTGGATGGCCGCTCCGACCGGGTGACCGGGCTCGAATGCGGCGCCGACGATTTCCTGACCAAGCCGATCGACGACGTCATGCTGTTCGCCCGGGTGCGCAGCCTGACCCGCCTGAAGTCGGTGATCGACGAGCTGCGCCAGCGCGAGGCTTCGGGCCGACGGATGGGCGTGATCGCCGGCGTCGCCTCGCGCCTCGGCGGCTCGGGCGGCCGCATCCTGGTGGTCGACGACAACGAGCGCCAGGCCCAGCGCATCTGCGCGGAACTCTCCATCGAGCATCGCCCGGTGGTCGAGGCGGGACCGGAGACGGCGCTGATGGCCGCGCGTGGGCCGGTGGACCTGATCATCGTCAACGCCGCGGCCAAGGGCTTCGACGGCCTGCGCTTCGCCGCCCAGATCCGCTCGGACGAAGCCACGCGCTCGCTGCCGATCCTGGCGGTCGCCGACTTCGACGAGCGCTCGCGGCTGGTGAAGGCCCTGGAGATCGGGGTCAACGACGTCCTGCCGCGCCCGATCGACCCGCAGGAGATGGCGGCGCGGGTGAAGACCCAGATCCGGCGCAAGCGCTACACCGACTACCTGCGCGAGAACCTCGACCAGTCGCTGGAGCTGGCGGTCACCGATCAGCTCACCGGCCTGCACAACCGCCGCTACATGGAAGGCCAGCTCGACGCCCTGGTGCGTCGCGCCGTGGTCGGCGGCGGCGCGGCCGTGGCCCTGCTGGTCATCGACATCGACCACTTCAAGAAGATCAACGACGGCTTCGGCCATGGGGTCGGCGACGAGGTGCTGCGCGAGTTCGCGGTGCGCCTGGCCTCCAATGTGCGGGCCATGGATCTGCCGGTCCGCTTCGGCGGCGAGGAGTTCGTGGTGGTGATGCCGGAGACCGAGCTCGCCGACGCTCAACGCATCGCCGAGCGCATCCGCCTGCACGTCGCCGGCGCGCCGTTCCGCGTGCTGGACGGCGAGGAACTGCTGACGGTGACCATTTCCATAGGCGTCGCCGCCAGCCTCTCGACCGACAACCCGGCGACCCTGATCCGCCGGGCGGACGAGGCGATGTACGAGGCCAAGGCCAAGGGCCGCAACCAGGTCATCGCCCACGCGGCCGCCTAGTAGGCGCCGAACCAGGCCTTCGGATAGATCGTCTGGGTGAGCGCCAGCCGCGGTGTCTCCAGCACATTGGCCGACAGCCCGTGCAGGGCGTGCGGGTGCATCACCAGAACGTCGCCCGGCTCGCCGACGATCTCCTCCACCTGCAATGGCACACCGTCCACGACCGTGGGCGCGTCCATGAAGCGGGCAACGCGGTCCTCACCGTTCCTCGGTGGCGCCATCAGGTCGGCGAACCAGGCGTGATGGCGGACCAGCGCCTTGCGGACCTCGGCCGAGCTCATCCGCGCGCCGCGCTCCGCCGTCAGCGCCTCAATGATCCGATGCGATCCGGTGGCCACCAGGGTGCCGCCGCCCTGCGCCCGTAGTGGCGCTAGAAGCAGGAAGACCCGTCCCACCATGAGGCCCGGGTTCTTCGGGTCGGGCGTCAGGTCAAGGTGCCAGACCTTGTGCGGCAGCTCCCAGGCGCCTGGCGTCGGGAAGCAGACGAGCGGCAGGCCCCAGCCAGCCGGTTCGATCCAGGCGCCTTCGCCGATCAACGCGTCGATCACACCGCGCAGCTCCGGCGTCGCCATGGCGTTGAAGGCCCCGGTCTTCTGCAGTGGGCCGAACTGGGCCGGGCGCTCGGCGTCCCAGGTGGCCGGATCGTCGTGGCGGATGGCGTGCCTGCGGGCCATCTCGCCCCAGAGCCGGTCGGCCATGGCCTCGGCGCTCTCGCGGGCGATGAAACCGGGCAGGCGGACCAAGCCGCGCTCGTCGAAGCGGCGGCGCTGGTCACGGGTGAGGGGACTAGTCATGGGGCGCTCCTGAAAGCAAACGCCCTGCGGAGAGCCCTTGGGCGGCTTGAAGCCATCCAAGAACTCGCCGCAGGGCGGTACCCCGCGAACACCCGCAAGGCGCGGGTTGTTGACGCCAGGAGGTTCGCTCGGACCGTCTCGGACGTCAAGCCAAACGAAAAACGCCCGGGCTGGCCCGGGCGTTTTCAGAAACCACTCAAGGGCTTGAGTGAATTACTTGATCTTGCCTTCGCGGAATTCCACGTGCTTGCGGACCACGGGGTCGTACTTCTTCATGACCAGCTTGTCGGTCTTGGTCCGGGCGTTCTTCTTCGTCACGTAGAAGAAGCCGGTGTCCGCCGAGGAGTTCAGGCGGATCTTGATGGAGGCGGGCTTAGCCATGGCGGAACCTTACGGGCAAGCGGGCGGAGCGCCGCCTGCGGGTGTTCGAAAGAGCCGCGGAAAATACGAATCCGCGCGCCAAAGTCAATGCGTCGCGAAGTCTAGAGCCGATCCGGCCGCATCGCCCCGCTGCGGAAACGCATGAACGGCTTGGGCCGCTCCGGATCGTCCATCCGCAGCACCGCCTCCTTCAACATCATCCGCGTGACGGTCGGCAAGGGGAGGCCCTGGGCTTCGTCGAAGTCGACCCAGGCGATCTCCTCCAGCTCGCCGCAGTCGGCTTGGCGCTCCAGGCTGACCAGCTTCTCGGCGTCGGCGAGCAGGAACCAGGTGTCGAAGCGCTTGCCGACGCTGGGCGGTGTGATGGCGCGCGCGATCACATCGAGCGCATCGAGGTCGGCCAGGGCGCCTTGCTCCACGAAGGCGCGCCAGGGGCCGGCCGCCGGCCGGACAGGCGCCTTGTGGGCGAGCAGCAGGCCGGTCTCCTCCCAGGTCTCGCGCACGGCCGCTAAGCCCAGCGCACGTCCACGGCCGGCGGGCAGATAGGCGTCGAACAGCGCCGTCACCTCCGGCCGCAGGTCGGTGGCGAAGGGGGCGTGATAGTCCGCCCGGTCGATCCGCCCGCCGGGAAAGACCCATCGGTCGGGCATGAAGCTGTGGCCGCCGTGGCGCTTGCCCATCAGCACGCGCGGCTTCTTCGCGTCTCTGCGAATAATCAGAACCGTGGCGGCGTTCTTGGGCCGCACGGCGCGGCTGCCCGGCGCCCGGGGCGGACCCTCGGGCTTGCGGGTCATGGTCGTGGCTTCGTCTTCGCTCATCGTCGCAACCTTAGGACCCCCGATGCGGGCGAGGGAAGGGCGCCGCGTGGGAAGCTTGCGCGAAGGTTGTGGAAGCCTTGCGCAAGATCGCCTGCGCGGCATCATGCTCGCCAGCCTGCTGGGGGACCCGATGAACGAGAAGGCCGACACGGGCGACAGGAACATCACGCCCCATGAGACCATCGACGAGCGGTTGCTGAACCGGGTGATCTTTTTCACCGACGCGGTGTTCGCGATCGTGCTGACGCTGATGGTGCTGGAGCTGAAGCCGCCGGTCTTTACCGACGCGGTCAGCGAACGGGCGGCCTGGGAGCTGTTGTTCAGCCAGCTGTTCGCCATGGTTATGACCTTCATCGTCAGCGGTGTGTTCTGGATCGCGCACCTGTCCACCACCCGCCGGCTGCGTCACTTCGACTGGCCGACGGCGGTGGCGAACCTGATCTTCATGTTTCCGATCTGCCTCCTGCCGTTCTGTACCGCCTGGTGGGGCCGCGATCTGCGCTCAGGCCAGTCCTGGGGCGTCTACTGCATCGTCATGGTGCTGTGTTCGGCAGCCAATCTGGGCCTGGTGGTCACCGCCGCTCGCGGTGGCGGCCGGCTGATGGGCGGCATCACCCGGCGCGAGTGGTGGTACCGGGTGCTGCGGGCGGCAAGCCCGGGCGTCGCCTTCGGCCTCGGGCTCGTGCTGCTGGGCTTGAACCAGATCACCCTCGCCCAGTGGAGTTGGCTGCTGATTCCGATCCAGCTCGCCGTCTACGGGCGCACCGTGAAGCCGACAGCCGCCAAGCCCTAGACGCGAGACCCTAGCGCCGGTTCTTCTTCTTTCGGGTGTTCTTGATGCCCTTGGGCCGTCCCGGCTTGCCCTGGCGCGGCGGGCCCTTGAAGGCCGCGCCGCCGGTCGAGCCGCCGCCCGGGCGTCGGTCGTTGCGGGCGCGCATCCCCAGCCGGGGCCGGGGCGCGTTCGGGTCGGCCGCCATGGGCTCGCTCAGCATCTCGAACAGCAGGCCGCCGGTGATCGGGGTGGCCTCGGTCAGGCGCACCTCCACCGGCATGCCCAGCGGCCAGCGGGCCCCGCTGCGTTCGCCGACCAGCGAATGGGTCCGGTCGTCGTGGACGAAGTATTCGCCGCCCAGCTTGGAGATCGGAACCAGGCCGTCCGCGCCGGTGTCGTCCAGCCGCACGAACAGGCCGAAGCGGGTGACGCCGGTGATCCGCCCGCGGAAATCCGCGCCCACGCGGTCGGCCAGGAAGGACGCCACGTAACGGTCGGTGGCGTCGCGCTCGGCCGCCATTGCCCGACGCTCGGCGAAGGTGATGCTCTCGGCGGTGTCGCTCATCTTGGCGATGTCGCGGTCGGAGAGGCCGTCCGCGCCGAACCCCAGGGCGCCGATCAGGCCGCGATGGACGACCAGGTCGGCGTATCTGCGGATCGGCGAGGTGAAGTGGGCATACTTCGCCAGGTTCAGGCCGAAGTGGCCGATATTGTCAGTGGAATAGACCGCCTGCATCTGGGTGCGCAGGACGACCTCGTTGACGATGTCGGCGTGCGTCCCGCCGCGGGTTTCGTCCAGCAGCTTGTTGAAGCGATCTGTGCGCGGCGCCTCGCCCTTGTTCCAGGCGATGCCCAGGGTCGAGAGGAAATCGACCAGGGCCTGGACCTTCTCCGGGCTGGGCGTGTCGTGAATCCGATAGATCAGCGGGGTCTTCTTCTGCTCCAGGGTCTCGGCGGCCGAGACGTTGGCCTGGATCATCATCTCCTCGATCAGCTTGTGCGCCTCGAGGCTTGCGCGCGGGGTGATCGAGGCGACCTCGCCGGCCCGGTCGATGACGATGCGCCGCTCCGAGCTTTCGATCTGCAGGGGTGAACGGGCCTCGCGGCCCTTCTTCAGGCAGGCGTAGGCGGCCCACAGCGGCTTGATGATGTTGTCCGCGATCGGCCCGGTCTTGTCGTCCGGGAAGCCGTCGGCGCAGGCCTGGGCCTGCTCATAGGACAGCTTGGCGGCCGAGCGCATCAGGCCGCGCACGAACCTGTGGCTGCGTTTGCGCCCGTCGGCGCCGAACACCATGCGCACCGCCATGCAGGCGCGGTTCTCGCCCTCGCGCAGGCTGCACAGGCCGTTGGACAGCACCTCCGGCAGCATGGGCTCCACGCGGTCGGGGAAGTAGACGCTGTTGGCCTTGTCGCGGGCGGTGTCGTCGAGCGCCGAGCCGGGGCGGACGTAGGCGGCGACGTCGGCGATGGCCACCCAGACGATCCAGCCGCCGGGGTTCTTCGGGTCGTCGTCGGCCTGGGCGAAGACGGCGTCGTCGTGGTCGCGAGCGTCGGCCGGGTCGATGGTGATCAGCGGCACATCGCGCAGGTCCTCACGGCCCTTCAGCGTTGGCGGCTCGGCTTTGTCGGCCTCGGCCTCCGCCGCCGGGCTGAAGCCGGTCGGGATGCCGTGGGCGTGGATGGCCAGCAGTGAGAAGGCGCGCGGTTCGTCCTCGCGGCCGATGACCTCGAGGATCTTGCCGCGCTGCGGCCCATAGCGGACCTCGCGGCCCGAGGCCTGGGCCAGGACGAGGTCGCCCTCGCGCAGGGCCTCCGCCTCGTGTTCGGAGATGATCAGGCTGTCCTTCGAGCGGCGGTCGACCGGCTCGACGCGGGTCTCGCGGCGGTTCTTGCGGATCACGCCCAGCAGGCGCTGGCCGCCCGCGCCGAGCGCCTTGATCAGCTGGGCCTCAAATTTGGGAGACTCTGGGCCGCCGCCTTCCAGGGCGACGAAGCGGACCAGCAGGCGGTCACCCATCCCTGGCGCCGGGGCGGCGTCGCCCTTGCGCGCCGGGGCCAGCACCACCAGCGGGGTGTCCTCGCCCTTGGTCAGGCGCACCAGCAGGTCGCCGTCGGGGTCGCGCTCGACCACGTCGACCACGCCCACCTCGGGCAGGGCTCCAGCCTCGGCGAAGCCGCGCCGGCCGCGCTTGCCCAGCGCGCCTTCGGCCTCGAGGTCCTGCAGCATGTGGCGCAGCGCCCGGCGGTCCTCGCCCTTCAGCCCGAAGGCCTTGGCGATCTCGGCCTTGTTGGTCTCGCCGCTGTCGCGGATGTGTTTGATCAGGGTGTCCCGGTCCGGCAGGCCCTTCGGCGTCTTCTGCGGAAAGCGGGCGGATTTCGGTTGTCTGTTCTTCGGCATGTGGAGGTGCTTTAGCACCATTCGCTATTTCTCTTGTGATGGGGATGTGACGGGCCGCCTCTGCGGTCTCAACCGCGAGTGGACCCGGTGCGCGTGGCGCGGCAAGGTGGCCGCAAGCCCAGGGCGCTGGACAGCCATATAGGGCCTCCGGGGGAAATTCCAAAATGGCCACGCGCAGATCAAACGCCGGTCCGTTGGTCGTGACGGTAGTTCTTGTCGCCGCGGTCTTGGGCGGCGGCGTCTGGTGGCTGACGCAGGGCGGCGGCCCCGGCGCGGGGTCGACGCCCGAGGCTACGGCCGTTCCGCCGCCGCTGCCGGCCGGGCCGCTGCAACTCCTTTCGGCCAATGTCGACGACGTGCAGTTCCTGGCGACAGATCAGGTGAGCAAGTCGGGCGATGTCGTCCAGGCGACGGTGCTGGACGTGGGCAAGACGGCGTCGTCGATCAGCCGCCGCTACGCCTTCGAGGCCAAGCGCGAGAGCGTCGACTGCAAGGCGCGCCGCATCGGCGACGAGGTGGCGGGCTACTACGACCAGTCCGGCAAGCTGGTGACCCACGAGTTGCAGTCCGGCGCCCTCGGCCGCCCGGCCAGCGGCATCGACGCCGAGGTGGCGGTGGTCTGCGCGCCGCCGGCCGCACATGCACGGATCGCTCCGGGCTGGAAGGCGGTTCAGCGCGAGGTTCAGGTCGCGCCGGACGATCTCGCCGCCCGCGCCAAGGCGGCGCCGACCGATCCGGAGCTCTGGGCCTGGGTCTGCGCCAACGGCGTGCGAGGCCACTGGAGCCCGTCGCTGCCCACGGACTGCGACCGTGCGGTCCAGTTGAATCCCACCTCGACGGCGACCCTGCTCGACCGGGCGTTCCTCAAGCTGACCCTTCGCCATATCCCGCAGGCCCAGGCCGACTTCGCCAAGGCCATCGCCATGGACCCGAACAACGCCGAGGCCCTCTACGGCCGCGACCTAGCCCGGGTTATCGGCGGCGACCGCGCGGGCTCAAAAGCCGACCGCGACCACGCCCGGGCGCTGGACCCGAAGGTCGTGGAGTGGATCGAGCGGAACTACCGGGACTTCCAGGTCAGCGAGCCGTACCGCTCGCACTAGGCTCCGGTCAGGAAGGCGATCATCGCCGGCGCGGCCGTGCGGTCCTGGATCATGAACAGGTGGCCGCCGTCGAAGAACTGCAGCTTTGCGCCCGGAATGCGCCCGGCCATCTTCTCCTGCGTCGCGGGCAGGGCGATGCCGTCGTAGCGGCCGGCGGCGATCATCGTCGGGCAGGCGATCCGCGGCAGCCGGTCCCAGGTGTCGTGGTCCTTGCGCGCCATCAACTGGCGGTGCGCGCCCATGGCGTGGCCAGGCTCGTCCGCATAGGGATCGGCCGCGCCCATGGCCACGAACATGGCGTACTGGTCCGGATGGGCGGCGGCCCAGGCCACGTCACGGCGCGTGTCGCTGATCGGGATCATGTGCTTCGCGCGCGCCTCGCCCTTCAGATGCTCGATCTCGTGGAACGGGAAGGATGCGCCGCCGGCGCCGCCCGGCGACGTGCAGGCCAGCACCAGGCGCTTCACGCGCTTGGGATGCCGCAGCGCCAGCTCCTGGGCCACCATGCCGCCGAAGGAGACGCCGATCACCAGGGCCTCATCCCAGCCCTGGTCCGCCATCAGCGCCGCAGCGTCGTCGGCGTAGTCGGCCATGCAATAGGGGACGTCTGGCTTCTCCGTCTGGCCCAGGCCCCGCTGGTCGTAGGCCAGAAGGTCGAACGCCTTGGCCAGCGGCCCGTCGAAGACGTTGGGCTTGACCCGCAGGTCGCCGCCGGTGCCCGAGATGAACAGCAACGGCGGCCCCGAGCCTGCGCGTTCGAAGTAGAGCTTCAACCCGTTGGCGGTGGTGAAGGGCATTCGATACTCCGCCGGCATGAGCGGTGAGGGTAGCTAGGCCTTCGTCTTCTTCGCGGTCGGTTTCTTGGCCGCGGCCTTCTTCTTCGCCGGCGCCTTTTTGGCGGCCTTGGGCGCATCTCCCGCCGCCTTGGCCTTCGCGCCGAGCTTGGCCTTGCCGCCGCCTTTCGCCGCGCGTTCGGCGAGCAGGGCCACCGCCTGCTCCAGCGTCACCGCCTGCGGGTCGGTCCCGCGCGGCACGTTGGCGTTGGTGGCGCCGTGCTTGATGTAGGGACCGTAGCGGCCGGACAGCACCTTCACCGGCTGGCCATCGCCCGGGTGAGCGCCCAGCTCCTTCAGCGCCTCCGCCGCGCCGCGGCCGCCGCGCCCGCCGGCGCGCTTCTCGGCCAGCAGGGTCACGGCGCGGTTCACGCCCACCTCGAACACCTCGTCGGCGCTGGGCAGGTTCGCGTAGGTGCCGGCGTGCAGCACGAAGGGCCCGAAGCGGCCGATGCCGGCCAGGATCGGTTGGTTGTCCTCCGGATGCTTGCCCACCTCGCGCGGCAGGCGCAGCAGGCGCAGGCCCTTCTCCAGGTCCATGTCAGGCGCCGACCAGCCCTTGGGCAGTGACGAGCGCTTGGGCTTGTCGCCGTCGCCCAGCTGGACGTAGGCGCCGAAGCGGCCGTTCTTCAGGAAGACGGTCAGGCCGGTCTCCGGATCGACGCCCAGCTCGCGGTCGCCGGCCGGCGCGTCGGCGTTCTCGCTCTCGGCGATCGGGCGGGTGAACCGGCACTCCGGATAGTTGGAGCAGCCGACGAACGGCCCGAACTTGCTGGTCTTCAGCCCCAGGCGGCCCGCACCGCAGTTGGGGCAGGTGCGCGGATCGGAACCGTCGGCCTTGGGCGGATAGAGGAAGGGCGCCAGCGCCCCATCGAGCGCGTCGAGCACCTCGCGGGTGGAGACCTTCAGGACCTCCTCGGTCTTCGGCTGGAAGTCGTTCCAGAACTCGCGCAGCAGCGCCTTCCAGTCGAGCTTGCCGTCGGAGACCTCGTCGAGCTTCTCCTCCAGCCCGGCGGTGAAGTCGTACTCCACCCAGCGGCGGAAGAACTCCTCTAGGAAGATGGTGACCAGGCGGCCCTTGTCCTCGGGGATAAAGCGGTTCTTCTCCATCCGCACATAGGCCCGGTCGCGCAGCACGGTCAGGATCGAGGCGTAGGTCGACGGACGGCCGATCCCGAGCTCTTCCATCTTCTTGACCAGGCTGGCCTCGGAATAGCGCGGCGGCGGCTCGGTGAAGTGCTGGTCCGCGCGACTGGCGTGCACCTTGGCCGAGGCGCCTTGCGTCACCGGCGGCAGCTTGCCGACCTCCTCGTCGTCGGCGTCGTCGCGGCCTTCCTCATAGACCTTGAGGTAGCCGTCGAAGAGGGTGACGTCGCCGCTGGCGCGCAACGCGGTCTTCCCGTCGCTGCTCTCCAGGTCGATGGTCGTGCGCTCGATCTGGGCGCTTTCCATCTGCGAGGCGATCATCCGCTTCCAGATCAGCTCGTAGAGCCGGCCGAGGTCCGGCTCCAGGCGCAGGCGGCCGGGATTGCGGCCGAGGCTGGTGGGGCGGATCGCCTCGTGCGCTTCCTGGGCGTTCTTGGCCTTGGTGGAATAGAAGCGCGGCTTGTCCGGCACATACTCGCGACCATAGAGCCCGCCGATCGTGGCGCGGGCGTCGTCCAGCGCCTCCGGGGCCACCTGCACGCCGTCGGTCCGCATATAGGTGATCAGGCCCACCGTCTCGCCGTCGATCTCTATGCCCTCATAGAGCTTCTGGGCGGCCTGCATGGTGCGTTGCGCATTGAAGCCGAGCTTGCGGGCGGCTTCCTGCTGCAGGGTCGAGGTGGTGAAGGGCGGCGGCGGCGAGCGCTTGGCCGGGCGCTTCTCGACGGCGGCGATCGTCAGGTTGGCGGCCTTCACCGCGTCGCGAGCGGCGAAGGCGGCGGCCTCAGTGGCCAGGTCGAACTTGGAAAGCGTCTTGCCTTGGTGCTTGGGCAGGCGCGCCACGAAGGGGTCGCCGCCGGCCGAG
>JAFEDM010000297.1 GCA_018241625.1 Pseudomonadota bacterium
CGACGCCAAGCTGTTCGCCCAGGCGGTGGACCGGGTGGCGACGATCTCGGCCGAGAAGAGCCGTTCGGTGCGCATGGCGGTGGAAAGCGGCCGCTGCGTGCTGACCGTGCGCAACATGGAGGCCGGCCAGGCGGTGGAAGAGCTGGAGCTCGACTACGACGGCGACGCCTTCGAGCTGAGCTTCAACGCCCGCTTTCTGCTCGACATCACCGACCAGATCAGCGGCGACCTCTGCGAGCTGCGCTTCGGCGGCCCGAACGACCCGGCCCTGGTGCTCGATCCGCAGGACGCGGACGTGCAGTACATCCTGATGCCGCTGCGGGTGTAGGTAGGCGAGCCATGAATTGGCTCGACCGCTGGACGATGAACAGGGCGGCGGGAGTGTATGCTCGCGTCCTTTCCCGTGAGCTGCGCAGAGGTTGGGGCGGCTCTGACCACTACACGCCGGATCAGGTCCGCGCCGCGATCAGGAGGCTGGGCTTCAAGGGTCGCTATATCTGCGTGGGCTACGCGGCGTTCCTAACTGAGCCCGACTACCTCTCTGTCGCCAGTGAGCTTCCCTACGTCCTGCCTTACGATCGTGCTCGCCAAGTCTACCTGCGTAACAAACCGGACGGTGATGCCTTCAGTGAAGTAAGAGACGCTGAGATGACCTCCGCCGGGGATACCATTGGCGGCATCTGGCGTTGGCGCGCTTAGCGATCCCCACCGCCTGAACAGACTGCGCCTTAAGTCCATGACGGCCAGATTTGCGCTCGGGTCCGGTCAACTCAAGGACAGGCGAAGCCTGCCGCTTCGCGGCGCGCCAATGGCGCGTCCTTGACTTGCCCGGCCCCGAGCGCTCGCAATCAACCATGGAGTTAAGGGTCAAAATCATCCCGATGGGATGATGTGTTCTGCTCGTGATCGGCGTTAGTCCGCCCTGCGGTAGGTGAAGTCGAAGCTCGGTTTCCAGGTCTTGCCGCCGTCGGTGGAGGCTTGGCCGACCTGACGGACCGAGCCGTCCGGGTTCTTCGTGTAGATCATCCGCACGCGGTTGGGCTGGCCATTCGGCAACGGCCACTCGCCGGTCAGCGCCATGGCCCGGCCATCCCAGCCGCCCTTGAAGTCGACATAGCTGCCGCTTGCGTCGATCCAGGTCTGCCGCCAGCCTTTCTCCGCCGGTACATAGATCGACAGGCTGCCGCCGTCCTGGTGGTTCTTCGGCATCCAGTTCTCGCGGACGCCGCAGCCGTAGACCTTTTCGATCAGGCTCTCCGCCACGGCCTTGTCCGCGCCGGTGGGCGTGACGGTCCAGCGCCCGACCCAGAAATCGAACTGGCCGTGCTCGGCGTCGGCGCAGGATTTGGTGGGCGACGACGGCGCTGGCGGTGATTGCGCCGCGGCGAGGCTTGGCAGGACCGTCAGGGCGGCGGCGATCAGGCAGGCGCGTAACATGGCGATACTCCGCTGTTCACGGCGAAGCTCGGACAGGACGTCGGCTCAGGGGGAGCGGCTTGCGACGAACGCCGCGCGTTCTGCGATCAAGAAGACCCGGCGGCGACTAGTGCCCGTGGCTGCCTTCGTACACGCCCGGCGCCATCAGTTCGCTCTCCGGGCCCTCGCTGCCCTTGGGCAGGACGAAGCGGCGGTCGCAGTAGGTGCATTCGACGAAGTCGGCCTCGCCCATCTCCAGCCAGACCCGGGGGTGTCCTAGCGCGCCGCCGACCCCGTCGCAGGCCACGCGCCTGGAGCGGACCACGATCACCTCCGGCGCCGGCAGGTCGGGCGCCAGAGCGCCCTTGGCAGGGGCCGGCTCGGGCTTGTGCTTGCCCGAGGCGGGCTTCACGAGGGGCTTTGCGGGGGCTTTGCGGGCCATTTGTCCTGTCCTTGCCGGTCGCCCGATTGTGGAGGGGCGGCCGCGCGCCTAGGTATGCGAGCGCGGCTTTCCCAGTCAACGACCCCTTAGGATACGCATGGACCTTCCCGACTACGCCATCGAGGCCAAGGGCCTGGTCAAGACCTACGCCGCCACCAAGACGACGCCGGAAATGCAGGCGCTGAAGGGGATCGACCTGGCGATCCCGCGCGGCTCGATCTTCGGCCTGCTGGGGCCGAACGGGGCCGGGAAATCGACCTTCATCAACATCCTGGCCGGCCTGTGCCGAAAGACCTCGGGCACGGTGAAGATCTGGGGCCGCGACATCGACGAGCGCCCCAGGGACGCCCGCGCCGCGATCGGCGTGGTGCCGCAGGAGATCGCCGCCGACCCGTTCTTCACCCCCTTCGAGGCGCTGGAGGTGGCGGCCGGGATGTACGCGGTGCCGCCGTCGGAGCGCCGCTCTATGGAGCTGCTGACCGCGCTCGGCCTGGCCGACAAGTCCAAAGCCTATGTCCGCCAGCTGTCCGGCGGCATGAAGCGCCGCCTGATGGTCGCCAAGGCCATGGTGCACAATCCGCCGGTGCTGATCCTCGACGAGCCCACGGCCGGCGTCGACGTGGAGCTGCGCCGCCAGCTCTGGAACTACGTCCTGGAGCTGAACCGCAAGGGCGTGACCATCGTGCTGACCACCCACTACCTGGAGGAGGCGCAGGAGCTCTGCGACCAGATCGCGATCATCAACCGCGGCCAGGTCGTCGCCTGCGAGCCGACCAGCCAGCTGTTGGGTCGGATGGACACCCGCAAGGTGCTGGTGACGCCGCAGGAGCCGATGACCGCGGCGCCCACGCTGAACGGGTTCGAGACGGCGCTGACCACGAACGGCGGCTTCTCGGTCAGCTACCGCACCGGCCAGTCCAGCGTCGAACAGGTGCTGACGGCGATCCGCGCGGCCGGCCTGCACATCAAGGACATCTCCACCGAAGATCCGGACCTTGAGGACGTGTTCGTCTCCCTGACCTACGCGGCCGAGGAGAAGGTGGCCTAGGCTTCGAACACCCTCCCCTGACGGGGAGGGACAGATCGCGAAGCGATCAGGGTGGGGAAGTGTCGATCATCCCCGACCTCAGTACTTCGGCCCACACTTCCCCACCCTGGCGCTGGCGCGCCGGTCCCTCCCCCGTTAGGGGAGGGAAGGATTGAGCTGCAGAACCCAGGCGTGGTCGCGGCTCTTCACCACCGATTCCAGGCCGAGCGTCACCGCCGCCCAGGTGCGTGAACCCGGGGCGATCTCCTCCACATGGCCGTCGCCGGGGATGGCGTAGGTCCAGGCGCGGCGGTCGCCCGCGGCGCGGGCCTTGGCGACATAGGCGCGGCCCAGGGCCGGCGGCGCGGTCTCGTCGAGCCCGCCGTGGATCAGGATGCGCGCCGTGGTTCCCGGCAGCAGGGCGGCCGGCGAGGTGTCGGCCAGCGGGTCCGCCGCCTTCGAGCCCGCCAGCAGGCGGGCCACCGTCTTCTCGCCGCAGGAGTCCTGGGCGGTCGCCAGGTCGGGGATGCCGCCCAGGCCGACGACCCACTCGATGTCGAGCCGACGCGGGTCGCGCAGCGGGCTCGCCGCCGGCAGCCGGTCGCGCGCCGCCAGCCACAACGCCAGGTGACCGCCCGCCGAATGGCCGAGCACGATCAGCCGGTCGGTCCGCAGGCCGTATTGGCGGGCGTGGTCGAGGAGGGCGTCGGCGGCCGCGTTCACGTCCCGGAATGTCCCCGGATAGCCGCCGCCCGGGCGGTCGACGCCGCGATATTCGACGTTCCAGACCGCGATGCCGCGCTTGCGCAGGTCTTCCGCGACCCAGTCCATGATGTGCAGGTTGGCCAGGCCGGAGCGCCAGCAGCCGCCATGGATCATCAGCACGGTCGGGAACGGGCCCTTGCCGTCCGGTCGCCAGAGCTCCGCCACCTGCAGCGGGTCCGGGCCATAGGCGACGACGGCGGTGGCCGTCGGCCGCGGGCGGGCCATCAGGTCGTCCCAGCCCATCAGCTTCGGCTGCGCCTGCGCGGCGCAGGCGACCGTCAACGCGAGCCCGGCGAAGGCGAGCCTCGCGCGCATCAGCCGGTCAGGTTGGCGATCTCCGCCCAGCTGTAGGCCACCTCGTAGAGCAGCCGCCCGCCCGGCCCGGGTTCCTGCCGCGCAGGCTCGGCGCGGCCGCCCAGGTGCTCGTAGAAGCCCCGGGCGCGGATGTTGTCGCGCAGCACGGAGATCGTCAGCGAGTCGGCGCCTTGGGCGCGCAGGGCCCGCGCCGTTTCGATCATCAGCTGGCGGCCGAGGCCCGAGCCCTGGGCGTGACGCAGGACGTAGAGGGTGGCGATCTCCGCCTCCCCGGCCACGCCGCGCCGCGACGGCCCGCCCTGGGCGTAACCCACCAGGCCATAACGGCCGGCGGCGGCCAGGGTCACTTCGCGACCGGGATCGGTCAGCTGTCGGCGAAAACGCCGCGCGAAGCCCGGCTCGCTCATCCGGGCGAGGAAGGCGTCGGGCAACAGGCCGCGATAGGTCTCGCGCCAGGAGGTCACGTGCACCCGCGCCAATTCCTCGGCGTCGGTGGGACCGGCGGGGAAGACCACAAAGCTCAAGGCGCGATTCTCAAGGTGGGCCGAAGCTCCACAGGTGGCGGAAACCATCCACAGCTTGGGCCTGTTCGCCGCGACTTCAAGGGGTGGAAGGGGCTGACGGGACTCACTCGGCTCTTTAGGTTTCATCGTTCCGATGAACGCCCATTCTCCCGAGCACGAAACCCTGCCCGACGCCCAGCCCGAACCTGGCGCCGGCGCCTCGCCGGTGATGGCGCAGTATTTCGACGCCAAGACGCGCCAGCCCGACGCCCTGGTGTTCTTCCGCATGGGCGACTTCTACGAACTGTTCTTCGAGGACGCCCAGAAGGCGCACGTGGCCCTGGGCATCACCCTGACCGCGCGCGGCCAGCACGGCGGCGAGCCGATCCCGATGTGCGGCGTGCCGGTGCACGCGGCCGAGGCCTATCTCGCCAAGCTGATCCGCGCCGGCTTCAAAGTCGCGGTCTGCGAGCAGCTGGAGAACCCGGCCGAGGCCAAGAAGCGCGGCTCGAAGTCTGTGGTCCGCCGCGACGTGGTGCGCGTGGTGACGCCGGGCACGCTGACCGAGGAAGGCCTGCTGGACGCGCGCGGCGCCAATCGGCTGGCCGCCGTGGCGGTGCGTGGCGGCCAGGCGGCGGTGGCCAGTGTCGAGCTGTCGACCGGCGAGGTGGAGTGCCTGGCGACCGGCGTCTCGGGCCTGGCCTCGGCGCTGGCGGCGCTGGGGCCGTCCGAAATCCTCGTCCCTGACCGGCTGTTCGCCGACGAGGCGGTGTCCCTGGCGCTGAAGCAGGCCGGCGGCTTCGTCCAGCCGCTGCCCTCGGCGCTCGCTGAGCCCTCGGCGTCCGAGGCGCGGCTGAAGCGGCTCTATGGCGTCGAGACCCTGGACGGCTTCGGGACGCTGAGCGGCGCGGAGGTCTCGGCGCTCGGCCTGATCGCGGCCCACCTGGAAACCACCCAGGCCGGCAAGCTGCCGGCGCTGTCGGCCCCGCGCCGGGCGGGCGAAGCCGACGTCATGGCCATCGATCCGGCGACGCGCGCCAGCCTGGAGATCGAGAAGGCGACGTCCGGCGCCCGCGACGGCTCGCTGCTGGCGGCCATTGACCGGACGGTCACCGCGCCTGGCGCGCGCCTCCTGGCGTCACGACTGGCCCGGCCGCTGCTCGATCCCGCCGCCATCGACGCACGCCTGGACGCCGTGGCCTGGTTCTGCGGCCACCGGCCCCAGCGGCAGAAGCTGCGCGAGGCGTTGAAGGGGCTGGGCGACATGGCCCGCGCGCTCAGCCGCCTGGCGCTGGGCCGCGGCGGGCCGCGCGACCTGGGCTGCCTGCGCGACGGGCTTGCCACCGGCGAGGCGGTGGCCGGGCTGTTCGCGGCGCCCGATCCGCTCGTCAACCTGCCGGCCGAGATCGCCGAGGCGGTCCGCGCCCTGACGCCCGGCCTGCATCCCGACCTCGCCCAGTTCCGCGCCCTGCTTGGCGAAGGCCTCGGCGACGACCTGCCAAACCTCGCCCGCGACGGCGGCTTCGTCGCCACCGGCGTGCGCCCGGAACTCGATCAGGCCCGCGCCCTGCGCGACGACAGCCGGCGCGTGATCCTGCAGTTGGAGGCGCGGCTGGCCGCCGAGAGCGGCGTGGCGCTGAAGATCCGCCACAACGCGGTGCTGGGCTATTTCGTCGAGACCACGGCCAAGGCCGCCGAGCCGCTGTTCGCTGCGCCGCTGAATGCGACCTTCATCCACCGCCAGACGCTGGCCAACCAGGTGCGCTTCACCACCGTCGAGCTGGCCGACCTCGACGCCAAGATCGCCCAGGCGGCGGAGCGGGCGCTGGCGATCGAGCTCGACACCTTCGAGGCCTGGCGCGAGGCCGCGGTGGCCGTCGCCGCCGACCTGCAGGCCGCCGCCACCGCCGCCGCGCGGCTCGACGTCGCCGCCGGCGTCGCGGAGTGGGCCGAGGACGTGGGCGCGGCGCGGCCGAGCGTCGATCGTTCCACCGCCTTCGAGGCCGAGGCGGCGCGCCATCCGGTGGTCGAGACCGCCGTGCGCCGCGCGGGCGAGGCCTTCACGCCCAACGACTGCCGCCTCGACGGCACGGGCGCCGGCGGCGCGCGGCTGAGCCTCGTCACGGGCCCGAACATGGCCGGTAAGTCGACCTTCCTGCGCCAGAACGCGCTGCTGGCCGTGCTGGCCCAGGCGGGCTGCTATGTGCCGGCCAAGCGCCTGCGCCTCGGCGTGGTCGACCGGCTGTTCAGCCGGGTGGGCGCGGGCGACGATCTGGCGCGCGGCCGATCGACCTTCATGGCCGAGATGGTCGAGACGGCGGCGATCCTCACCCAGGCGACGCCGCGCTCCTTCGTGATCCTGGACGAGATCGGCCGTGGCACCGCCACCTACGACGGCCTGGCCATCGCCTGGGCCTGCGCCGAGGCCCTGCACGAGACCAACCGCTGCCGCGCGCTATTCGCCACGCACTACCACGAGCTGGCGGTGCTGGAGCAGCGGCTGGCCTATGTGTCGAACCTCTCCCTGAAGGCCAAGGAGTTCAACGGCGACCTGATCTTCCTGCACGAGGCGGGGCCAGGGCCCGCCGACCGCAGCTATGGCGTCCAGGTGGCCAAGCTGGCGGGCGTGCCGGCGCCCGTGGTGGCCCGCGCCCGCGACGTGCTGGAACGGCTGGAGCGCGAGGCCCAGGGCCCCGCCAATCTCGACGACCTGCCGCTGTTCGCCGCCGTGGCCGAGCCCGCGACCGTCTACCAGGGCCCGAGCCCGGCCGAGGAAGCCCTGCGGGCCATGGACCCCGACGGGATGAGCCCGCGCGAGGCCATGGAGGCGCTCTATCGGCTGAAGGGGCTGCTGAACTAACGCGTCACGGCTGACATCTGTCGGTTGCGTGTGCCGGCTAGCGTCGCGGCTCCAAGACCGGAGAGGCGAGATGCCCATCCCCGCGACCGTCGGCGCCTTCGCCATCGTGCCCTGCAACGACCTGCCGGGCGCGCTGCCGTTCTGGGCGCGGCTGGGGTTCGAGAAGACCGGCGGCGACGCCCAGTACTACATCCTCACCGGCTGGGACTGCGAGGTGCACCTGACCCAGGCCGGCGACGGGCCGTGGGCCGTGCCGGAAGAGCACAATCCGTTCGGCGTCTTCATCCGCACGCCGCGGGTGGATGAGATCGCGGCCTTGGTCGACGACCTGATCATCCGCCCGGGCGGCGTGCTGCGGCATCGCGAGTGGGGGCTTTACGAATTCGGGCTCGCCGGGCCGAACGGTGAGCTGATCCGCATCGGCTGGCCGTCGCGGCTGATGCAGGGCGCCTAGGGCGTCGCTTCAAGCTCGGCTATGAAGGCCTCGGCGGCGCGGCTGTGGCGGCGCTGGCAGTGGGTGAGGAGCG
>JAFEDM010000298.1 GCA_018241625.1 Pseudomonadota bacterium
CAGCACGTCGTCGCCCTGGCCGCCGACCAGCCAGTCGTGGGCGCCGACGCCGCCGTCGACCGTGTCATTGCCCTTGTTGCTATTGATGTCGTCGAAGCCCGAGCCGCCCTGGATGGAGTCGTCGCCGTCCTCGCCGCGCAGGTAGCTGGTCCCCTCGCCGCCGTTGACGGTGTCATTGCCGGCGCCGGCGGCCACCGTGTCGTCGCCCAGGCCGCCGCTGATCGAGTTGGCGGCCTCGTTGCCGACGATGGAGTCGCGGCCCGAGCCGCCGATCGCGTTCTCGACGGTCACGCCCTCGGCGATCGCCACATTGCCGGTCAGGCCGCCGACGCTGGAGAAGAAGCCGGCCCGAAGGTCGATGGTCTGGGCCTGGCCGTAGCCGGAGAAGTCCAGGGTGTCGTTACCGCCCGCGTCCCAGACCGCGAACACCGCCTTCTGGAAGCTGCCGGTGATCGTGTACCAGGCCTCGCCGGTGTTCGAATTGAAGCCGTAGACCGTGGCCCCGGTGCGGGTGGTCATGTTGGCCCCGTATTCCAGCTGGGCCGCGGCGATATCGTCCAGCAGGGGCGCCGCCGAATAGAGGCCGCCGAAGTTCGCCCCGGTGTTGGCCTCGCTGAAGTAGCTCATCACCGTGTACTGACGGTCGTCCTCGTAATAGCTGGCGTCGGCCGCGTAGGTGAGGGTGACGTTGGCCTCGGCGTTGTAGTCGCTGGGATGGTCGAGGCCGATGGCGTGGCCGATCTCGTGCACCAGCACCTGGCCGCCGTAGTTCCCGACCGTGGGCGCCTGGTTGTAGCTCAGCGTCGAGTTGATCCAGACATCGCCCGCATCGGAGAAGACGCTGGTGCTGCCCGGGAAGTTTCCGAACGCCGCCGCCCCGGCCTCGCCGCTGGCGTAGTTGCCGAACAGGATGGTGGCGCTGTCGGAATAGGCCTGGGCGCCGAGGTCGCCGCTGCCCACCCGCACGAACTTGATGTTGGCCACGTCCGACCAGGCCTGCAGGGCCTGCAGGGTCTGGTCGATCTGGGCCTGGTTGAACTGGGTGAAGCCGGCGGTGTCGTCCGGCATGGTCGCCGGCGCGGTGGCGCGGAAGGCGTAGGTGACGGTGAAGGCCTGGCCGAGTTCCGCCGACCAGCCGGGCGCGCCGCGGACGATCTGGCTGGCCGCCTGGTCGATGGTGTCGCTGGGCTTGCCGTTGACCAGGGCGCCCGCGCGGGCGTCGGCGTTCAGGAAGAAGGCCGGACCGCCCGATCCATCGAGGGTCGCGGTCTCCAGCACGGGATAGGGATCGGTCGGCATCCTTCACTCCTAACCTGACCCATCCCTTTCAAATCCTTACGGGAATGGAGAATCCCGCGCAATCGCCGCGATTGCGGCGCAAGGGCGCGGATCCGCGGGCGAGGCGGAGCGGATCGCAAACCATCAAAGGAGGTTTAGCTCCTGACGCGACGGCTAACCGCTCAGTCGAGCGGGCGGCGGTCCAGGATGCGCAGGCCATAGCCGCCGGAGCCCGGCAGCACGGTCTTCGACGAGGTCAGCAGGTGCATGTCGCGCACGCCGAGGTCGATGAGGATCTGGGCGCCGACGCCATAGTCGCGCAGCACGTTCTCCGTCTGGTTCACGTCGGGGCGGCCATAGCGTTCGGAGAGCCAGTTGGGGTTGGAGTCGCGGATGAACACCGCCACGCCCGCGCCGTCGTAGGCGGCGATGGCCTTGAGCGCGAGGGGCACATAGTCCTTCCGCGTCTCCTTGTGGCCCAGCATGTCGGCGGCCATGTCGACGCGATGCATGCGCACCAGGGTCGGCTTGTCCGGGTCGATCTTGCCCTTGGTCAGCACCACGTGCTCGGTGCCGTCGAGGATGTTGCGGTAGACCACCATCCGGAAGCGGCCGCCGAAGGCGCTGTCGAACGGCGTCTCCAGCACGCGCTCCACCTGCCGCTCGGTGCGGCGGCGATAGGCGATCAGGTCGGCGATGGCGCCGATCTTCAGGCCATGCAGTTGTGCGAAGGCCACCAGGTCCGGCAGGCGGGCCATGGACCCGTCGTCCTTCATGATCTCGCAGATCACGCCCGCCGGATTGAGGCCGGCCATGCGGCTGATGTCGACGGCGGCCTCGGTGTGGCCGGCGCGGACCAGCACGCCGCCGTCGCGCGCCACCAGCGGGAAGACGTGGCCGGGCGAGACGATGTCGTCGGGGCCCTTGGTCGGGTCGACCGCGACGGCGATGGTGTGGGCGCGGTCGTGGGCGGAGATGCCGGTGGTCACCCCCTCGCGCGCCTCGATCGAGACGGTGAAGGCCGTGCCGTGGCCCGACTGGTTGTCGCTGGCCATGGGCGGCAGGCGCAGCTGGCGCGCCCGCTCGGCGGTGATGGACAGGCAGATCAGGCCGCGCGCGTGCTTGGCCATGAAGTTGATCTGTTCAGGCGTGGCGAACTGAGCCGGGATGATGACGTCGCCCTCGTTCTCCCGATCCTCGGCGTCCACCAGGATGTAGGGCCGACCATTGCGGGCGTCCTCGATGATGTCCTCGATTGGGCTGATGGCCGAGGTCAGGCTGTCGTCGGTGGGCGGCGAGCTCTCACCACCGACGAGATAGGGGCGCTTCATGCGGAGACCTTCGAACTGTTGGCGCGCATGGCGGCGAACTCCATCACCTGCTCGGCGACCGTGGCCACCATGGCCGCGTCGCGCGCCTCACGGAAGGCGCCCGCCTCGTCGAACAGTTTGGCGGCGTTGAGTGCGGCGCCGTAGGGCGTCGGCCAACCCCGCATGGCATGTATGATCCCGCGCACCGCCATCAAGGTCGTGCCGCCCGCCTGGGCGCCATCGGCGGTGATGATGATCCCCACCGGCTTGCCGTGGAAATAGGGCCGCTCGTCCTCGCGGGTGAGCTCCAGGGTGTCGAGCGCGTTCTTCACCACCCCGGAGAGCGAGCCGTGGTAGCCGGGCGTGGCCAGGATGATCCCGTCGGCCTCGCGCACCGCCTGGGCCAGCTCGGCCTGTTCCGGGCTGGGGCCGGCCGGGCCGGGGTTGAAGTGCGGCAAGCGCTCGAGGAACTCGCCGCCGAAGATCTGCGTCCGCGCGCCGGCGGCCTCGGCGGCGGTCAGGGCGTGCGCCAGGGCGCGCTCGGTGGACGAGCCCGCCCGCGGCGTGCCGCCGATGCCGACGATGAGCACGTCCGAACTCATGCCGCTTCCGTCTCGCCCGCGAACACCTTCTTGAGCTCCGTCTTGATGATCTTGCCGTTGGCGTTGCGCGGCAACATCTCCGGCCAGAACACCACCTTCACCGGAACCTTGAAAGCCGCAAGCCGTCCGCGGACCCAGGCCCGCAGCTCCGCCTCGGTGGCGCTGGCGCCGGGCTTCAGGGTGACGATGGCGCCGGGCTCCTCGCCCAGCGTCTTGTGGGCGATGCCGACGATGGCGGCGTCCATCACCGCCGGGTGCTCGTAGAGGGCGTTCTCCACCTCCACGCAATAGATGTTCTCGCCGCCGCGGATCAGCATGTCCTTGGCGCGGTCGATGATGAACAGGAAGCCTTCCTCGTCCACCCGGGCCAGGTCGCCGGTCCGTAGCCAGCCGTCGACGAAGGTCTCGGCCGTGGCCTCCGGCTTGTTCCAATAGAGCTTCACCACCTGCGGGCCCTTGACCCACAGCTCGCCCACGGCGTTCGGGGCGAGCACGGTCTTGCCGTCCGCCGGGTCGCGCACCTGCATCTCGCCCACCGGCGCGGCGGGGCCGGCGCTGTCGGGGCGGTTCTCGTAGTCGCGGCCGAGGTGGCTGGTGAAGGTGGCGGTGGTCTCGGTCATGCCCCAGCCGTTGCCGGGCTGGGAGCCGGGGAAGGTCTCGGCGATCTTGCGCACCAGCTCCGGCGCCGAGGGGGCGCCGCCGTAGGTGACGCTCATCAGCGACGACAGGTCGTAGTTGGCGCGCGCCGGGTGTTCGATCAGCTGCCAGGCGATGGTCGGCACGCCGCCGGTGGACATCACCTTCTCCCGCTCGATCAGCTTCATGGCGGGCTCGGCGTCCCAGCGGCGCATCAGCACGATCTTGCCGCCGGCGTTCATCGTCGGGCCGAGCGTCGCCGACAGGCCGGTGGCATGGAAGAAGGGCACGACGAGCAAGGTCACGCGCTGCGGCAGCTTGTGCGGATCGCTCTCCGGGATCGGCTCACCGGCGCGCAGGAAGTTGCGCACGGCCGAGATGCCGCCGGCGCCGACGTTGGAGGTCATGTTGCGGTGGGTGCCGAGCGCGCCCTTGGGCCTTCCCGTCGTGCCGGAGGTGTAGAGGATGGTGGCGTCGTCCTCGGGGTCCAGCGCCACGTCCGGCAGCGGCAGGTCGGGAAGGGCCGCCCACGAATTCACCGCGCCGATCACGTCTTCCAGCCGGTGGACCTTGGCGTGCGGCGGCGCGCCCGGCAGGCGCGAGGCATAGACCTTTTCCAGGCCGCTCAGGCCGTCGAGGTATTCGCCGATGCGGCCCAGGCGCTCGTCGTCGACGATGGCGACCTTGGTCCCGGAATCGGCCAGGCCGTACTCCAACTCCGGCCCGGTCCACCAGGCGTTCAGCGGAGTGACGATGGCGCCCACGAGCACGCCCGCGAAGAAGGCCACCGGCCATTCCGGCAGGTTGCGCATGATCACCGCGACGCGGTCGCCCTTCTTCACCCCGTCGGCCTGGAGCTGATGGGCCAGTTTGAGGGTCGCGCGCGCGAAGGCCTCGTAGGTCGCGCGCTCGTCCTCGTAGACCAAGAATTCG
>JAFEDM010000299.1 GCA_018241625.1 Pseudomonadota bacterium
ATTCCTCGCGAAGGGGTCGGGAGAGCAGGCCGCGGATGGCGTCGTCGACGCCAAGCTCCCCGGCCAGGATGGCGGCGACGGCCTCGCAGATCGGCGCATCGACGCCGAGCTTGCGGGCCAGCTGGCGCACCGCCGGCGCGGAGGCCACGCCCTCGGCCACCGACAGCTTGCCTTCCAGCGCGCCCTCCAGCGTCTGGCCGCGGCCCAGCGCCAGGCCGACGCTCATGTTGCGCGACTGCGGGCTGGAGCAGGTGAGCACCAGGTCGCCCAGGCCGCAGAGTCCGGCCAGGGTCTCCGCCAGGGCGCCCAGGGCGACGGCCAGTCGGGTCAGCTCGGCGAAGCCCCGGGTGATCAGGGCCGCGTGGGCGGACCGTCCCAGGCCGCGGCCCTCGACGATGCCGCAGGCGATGGCCAGCACGTTTTTGACGGCGCCTCCGGCCTCCGCGCCGATCATGTCGCTGGCGAAGTAGGGCCGGAAGGTCGGGGTGGCGATGGCGTCCGCCAGGTCCTCGGCGCAGCCCGGATCGGGACAGGCCAGGGTGACGGCGGTGGGCAGGCCGCTGGCCACCTCGCGCGCGAAGCTGGGGCCGGACAGCACCGCGGGCCGGGCCTGGGGCGCGGTCTCGGCCAGCACCTGCGTCATCAGCTTCAGCGAGCCCTGCTCGATCCCCTTGGCGCAGAGCACGATCGGCAGGCCCTCGCGCACGTGCGGCGAAAAGGCGGTGAGGGTCGCGCGCAGGTGCTGGGCCGGGACCACGGCCAACACCAGGTCGCAGTCCGACAGGGCGGCGACGTCGCCGGTCGCGCGGATCGAGGGCTCCAGCTCCACGCCGGCCAGGAAGGTCGTGTTCTCGTGGCTGGTGTTGATCGCGGCCACGACCTCGGCTTCGCGCGCCCAGAGGCTGACCGAGCGTCCCGCCCGGGCGCAGACCTGGGCGAGCGCGGTGCCCCACGCGCCGCCGCCTAGCACGCCGGCGGTCCTCATGCCTTCGCTCCCTTGCGGCCGGCCGCATGGGTCGGCTTGGCTGCGGCGGCGGACTCGTCCAGCGGCCAGCGGGGCCGGGCCACGGCGTCCAGCGGATCCGAGATCCCGAGCGCCAGGCGCTCCGCGCCCGCCAGCGCGATCATCGCCGCGTTGTCGGTGCAGTAGGCGAGCGGCGGGGCGGTGAAGCTGAAGCCGCGTCGTTCCGCGACGACCTCCAGGCTCGCGCGGATCTGGCGGTTCGCCGCGACGCCGCCCGCGACCACGAAGCGAAGATCGCGGCCCTCGTGCGCGGTGGCGTAGGCGGCCATGGCCCGGTCGCTGCGTTCGGCCAGCTGGGCGGAGATGGCGGCCTGGACGGCGGCGGCCAGGTCGGCGCGTTCGGCTTCCGTGGTCAGGCCCTCGGCAAGCCGCGCGGCGGCGGTCTTCAGGCCCGAGAAGGAGAAGTCGCAGTCCTTCCGCCCCAGCAACATTCGAGGCAGCTCGAAACGTGCCGGGTCGCCGCTTTCCGCAAGTTTTTCAAGCGCCGGCCCGCCCGGATAGGGCAGGCCCAGGGTCTTGGCGATCTTGTCGAACGCCTCGCCCGCCGCGTCGTCGATCGTCGAGCCCAGCCGGCGGCAGGCGCCCACGCCGGCCACCTCCAGCAGCTGGCAATGTCCGCCGCTGACCAGCAGCAGCAGGAAGGGATAGGGGATGTCGGCGCCCAGCCGGGCGGAGACCGCGTGACCCTCCAGATGGTTCACCGCAACCAGCGGCAGGCCGCGCGCCAGCGAAACCGCCTTGCCGAACGACAGGCCGACCATCACCCCGCCGACCAGGCCGGGCCCGGCGGTGGCCGCGACCCCGGTCAGGCCCTCGAAGCCGACCTCGGCCTCGGCCAGGGCGCGCGCGGCGATCGCGTCGATCCCTTCCACATGCGCCCGCGCGGCGATCTCCGGCACCACCCCGCCGAAGGGTGCGTGGGCGGCGATCTGGCTGGCGATCACCGAGGACAGCACTGCCACCGAGCCGTCCGCGCCACGGCGCACCACGGCCGCGGCGGTCTCGTCGCAGCTGGTCTCCAGGCCGAGAACGGTTTGGGCGCCAGAAATGGGGTTCGGGTTCATCCGGTTGCCGGGGGTCGCCCGCTCCTGTAGCAGGCGCTTCTCACGTCCGCTCGAGGTAGCCTCGCAATCGTGCCCACGCAACAAGTCCGCATCGGCGCCCGGGGTTCCAAGCTGAGCCTCGCCCAGGCCGGCCACATGCAACGCCGCATCGCCGCCGCGCTCGGCGCCGACCCGGAAAAGCCGGAAGAGGTCGAGGCCGTCGCGCCCCTGATCGTCATCACCACGACCGGCGACCGGGTGCAGGACCGCCGGCTGCTGGAGATCGGCGGCAAGGGCATGTTCACCAAGGAGATCGAGGAGGCCCTGCTGGACGGGCGGATCGACTGCGCGGTGCACTCGCTCAAGGACATGCCGGCGCTCCTGCCCGAAGGCCTCTGCATCTCCGCCATCCCAGAGCGCGAGGACCCGCGCGACGCCTTCCTGAGCCTGAAAGCCGCCAGTCTCGATGAGCTGCCGCAGGGCGCCGTGCTCGGCACCGCCAGTCTCCGCCGACAGGCGCAGATGCTGCACCGTCGCCCGGACCTCGACGTGCGGATGCTGCGCGGCAACGTCGACACGCGCCTGGCCAAGCTGGAGGCGGGCGAGGCCGACGCCATCCTGCTGGCCTATTCCGGACTGCGCCGCCTGGGCCTCGGCCACCTGCCGCGCACCCTGATCGATCCCAACGACTGCCCGCCGGCGCCCGGCCAGGGCGCGCTGGCCATCGAGACCCGGGTCGGCGACTGCGGCGCCGCCTGGGTGCAGGCGATCCGCCATGCGGGCACCGCCATCGCCGTGGCCGCCGAGCGCGGCGCGATGGCCGCCCTGGAAGGCTCCTGCAAGACCGCCATCGGGGCCCACGCCTGGTTCGAGGGCGCGCATCTGAAGCTGATCGTCGAGGCGCTCTCCACCGACGGCGCCGGGCGTTTCCGGCATTCGGGCGAGGCCGATCTCACCGAACTCGCCGACGCCGAAGCCTCCGCCCGCGACCTCGGCCTGTCGCTCGGCCTGGCGGTCAAGGCCGACGCCGGCGACGCGATCGACCTAGGCTAGCGCGTCATCCACGGCTTGGACTTCGACGAAGAGCGCGCGGCCGCCGCCTGCTCACGCTGGAACTTGCCGCCGCGCGGCGGCTTGGGGCGCGCCGCGAGCTTCTCGGCCTTCAGGCGCAGCGCCCGCTGGATCGGGGTTTCGTTTTCGGGCGGCGGGGTTTCATCGGTCATGCCGTCAGCCTAGCAGGCTTCGCGCCGCGCAGCGCGCCGCTTGTCGCCGACGGCGGGGTCCCGGGCCACGGACGACCTCCCGTAACACGGTTTGCAGAAGGTTAAGGTCCTATGGCGCAGATTCGCCCCATGCCGCGCCGCCGACAGAAAATCTGGATCACCCGCGCCCAACCGGGCGCCGACGCCACCGCCGAACGCGTGCGCCTGCTCGGCCATGAGCCGATCGTGGCGCCCTTGCTGGCCGTCAAGCTGCTGCCGGACGCGGAGGTCGACCTGGCCGGGGTCGCCGCGCTGGCCTTCACCAGCGCCAACGGGGTGCGCGCCTTCGCCGACCTTTCGGGCGAACGGGCCCTGCGGGTCTTCGCCGTGGGCGTCGCCACCGCCGAGGCCGCGCGGGCGGCCGGGTTCAAGCTGGTGCTCTCGGCCGACGGCGACGTCGAGGCGCTGGCCAACGGCATCGCCATGCGCCGCGGCGAGCTGCGCGGGGCTGTGCTGCATCCCGGCGCGCTGGAGCCGGCCGGCGATCTGGTGGGCGCGCTGGAGGCGCACGGGGTCACGGCGCGCCGCCTGCTGCTCTACGAGACCGTGCCGGTCGCCTTCACGCCGGAGGAAGCCGCGCCCCTGCTGGCCAGCGACGCGGTGCTGCTGCACTCGCCCAAGGCGACCCAGGTGCTGGCGGGGATGCTGAAGGCCCAGCCCGCCCCGGCCTTGCGGGTCCTGGGCCTGTCGAAGGCGGTGGTGAAGCCGCTGGCCCGCGCCAAGGTCGGTCCACGCAGCTTCCCGTCCATGCCTCTCGAAGGCGCCCTGCTGAATCTGATAGATCGTGCCCCATGAGCCAGCCGCCGAAAGCGCCTCTCGACTCGCCTGAGACCTCGGCCCCGCGGGACCCGGCCGAGTATCGCGCCAAGCCGCTGCTGGGCGTCACCTTCTGGGCGATGATCGCCCTGATGCTGCTTTGCGTGCTGGCCGGGGTGGCGATCGCCGATTTCGGGCCGCGCCTGTTCGGGCCGAAGCCCCCGCCGAAGGTCAGCGCGCCGGAGCCGGCGGCCGCCTCGGGTGCGGCCGAC
>JAFEDM010000029.1 GCA_018241625.1 Pseudomonadota bacterium
CAGGTGGATGTCCTGCACCAGGTCGCGGCGGGCTTCCGGATTGGCCTCGTAGCCCCGCGCCAGGCGCTCGAGCGCGGGGCCGAATTCGGCGGCCGCCGCGGCGTAGCGCTCGTCCTGTCCCTGGCCCAGATCCACCTGACATCCCTGCCCCGTTCGACCTGATAGTCGACGGGGCGCGGGACTTCTTACACGGCCGGCGTCGGGGCGTGGCCTACTTGGGCTGTTCCTTGCCCTTGTCGGCGCCCTTGCCGCCGCCGCCACCGCCGCCCCGATGCGGCTGTTGCTGCTGGCGCTGTTGCGCCGCCGCCTGCTGGGCATGCTGGGCCGCTTCCGCCGCATGCTGCTGCGCAGCCTCGGCGGCGTGCTGCTGGGCGGCCTGGGCCTGGCGCTGGGCGGCTTCGGCGGCGTGCTGCTGCGCCTGGGCCTGCGCCTGCTGGACGCGTTGCTGCTGTTCCGCCTGGCGTTGCTGGGCCATCTGGGCCTGGCGGGCGCCCTCCTCGCGCTGGCGGTTGGCGGCCTCGGCCTGCTGGCGCTGCTGGGCCATCTGGGCTTGCCGCGCCTGGTCCGCGCGGGCGCGGTTGTTGGCCGCCTCCGCCTGCTGGCGCTGCTCGGCTTGCTGGCGCTGCTGGGCCATCTGGCCCTGACGCGCCAGGTCTTCGCGAACGCGGTTGGCCGCGTCGGCCTGGGCGCGCTGCTGCAGGTCATGCGCCTGCCGCTGGCGGGCCAGTTCGGCCTGCGCCCGCTGCTGGCCCTGCTGCTGCTCGCGCGCCTGGCGATCATGCGCCTGTTGGGCGGCCAGCTGCTGCGCGGCCTGCTGCCGGGCGGCCTGTTGCTGAGCGGCCATCTGCTGGGCGGCCTGGCCCTGCTGCTGGCGCGCCAGTTCGGCCTGCCGGCGCAGGGTGTCCGCCTGGGCGCGCTGGGCGGCCTCGGCCTGGGCGCGGGCGGCGTTGTCGGCCTGCAGCTGCTGCTGACGCACCTGGGCCTCGGCCTGGGCGCGATCGGGCGCAAAGCGGTCCCCGCGGTTGAAGCCCGGCCCCACCGGCGGCAGGCCCTGCGGACCGCCGGGCGGGCCGTTCGGCGGCCCATTCGGCGGCCCGAAGCCCGGCCGCCCGCCGGCGAACCGCTCGGGCGGCAGCGGGCGCGGCGCTTGGGGCGCGGCGGCGACCACCGCGGCGGCGCGCTGGGCATAGGCCTGACGCTGGGCCCGCTCCTGCTGGAACTGGGCGAAGCGCTGCTGGTCCTGCTGGGCGCGCTGGTCGGCGATCTGGCGCCACTCGGTGTTGCGGTCCCGCTCCTCGCGCCAGCGCTGCTGGTAGACCAGCATGTCGTCGCGGCGCGCCCGCCAGTCGGCGGCGTAGGCGGCCCGGCGCTGATCGTGGATCGCGGCGTAGTGCAGCCCACGGGCGCGGGTTAGGTATTGGGCGGCGATCACCGCCAGGGCTTCGCCATAGTTCGGATAGGGCCGCCCGTAGGTGTCGTAGACCTCGACCAGCTCGCCGTCGTCATAGGCATAGCCGTAGCGCGGATCGCGGACGAAGAACGGATAGTCGCTGTCGCCGCGGTAGTAGTAGATCCGCTCGCCGTCGGGCGTGTACTCGGCCACGCGATACTCGCCATTGTCCGCGCGCCAGACCCAGGGGCTCTCGCCCTCGTAATCCACCGTGTAGTCCGGTGGGCTGTCGGCGAAGGCGTCGTTCAGGTCGTAGGCGGCGTCCACATAGCCGTAGATCGGCCGGCGCGGTCTCGCGACACGGGCGATGGGCGGCGCGGGCGGCAGCGCCTGCGGCAGGGGCGCGGCGACCTCGGGTGGCGGCGCGGCGCTGGCCAGAGGCAGGCTGGCGATCGGCGCGCCCGTCGCGGGCTGCGTCCCGTCGGTCTTGTTGCAGGCTGCGAGCGCCAGGCTGGCGGCCGCGGCGGTGGTCAGCAGGAGAAGGCGGTTCAACATGGCGCTTCTAACCCTTTGATAGCTTCACCGTTCCCGACTTCGGTCCTGGAAAGCATCGCGCCGCCAAGATGAACGGCGGCGGAACCGCGCCTTCATCGGCCAAATCGGACGCGACCTGCCCTCTTGACGATCCGTTTCACAGGCGTAATTTATTACACGTGTGATACGAATGGAGTCCCGCCATGGTCATCCGTGAAGCCGTCCCCGTCTGGTTTGCCGAGGGCCGTCCGGCGCGCCGAATGCCGCCGCATGTGCGCGCCGCGATCGTCCTCTCGATCGGCGCCCACGCGGTGATCCTGGCCTACCTCGCCTACGCCAGGTTCGTGGGACCGCCGCTGATCGCGCAGACCCAGGACAACCCGATCGTCGTCACCACCTTCAAGCGGCCGCCACCGCCCGAAACGCCGCCGCAACCGCAGCCGCGTCACGAACAGCGTCCGGTCATCCACGAGACGCTGCTTCCCGTGCCCAACGACATCCAGACCCTGCCGGTCGACCCGGTGAAGCTGGACCCGCCGGCCGATCCCAAGCCCGTGGAGATCGCCGCCAACACCGCGCCGAGGCCCAAGGCGCCGCCGGTGATCGTCAGTCCCAACTGGGTGCGGAAGCCCACCGGCGCGGAGATGGCCGACGCCTATCCCGACCGCGCGCTGCGCATGAGCCTCTCCGGCGCGGCCACCCTTTCCTGCACGGTGGCCGCCTCGGGCGCGGTCCAGAACTGCCGCGTCGCGTCGGAGACGCCGGAGGAAGGCGGCTTCGGACAGGCCGCCCTGAAGCTCGCCCGCTTCTTCCGGATGAGCCCGCAGACCCAGGACGGCCAGCCGGTCGATGGCGCGACCGTCCAGATCCCGATCCGCTTCAGTGTCCGCTGACTGAAGCGCGATAGGTTGGGCGTCCAGCCGTCCTCGGCTTTCTCCCAATCGGCCTATTTGGCCGGCTGGGCGCCCAGCTTGCGGGTCAGGTACTCCGCGGTCGCGCTGTCGGCCTTCAGCCACGAGGCGTAGCGCAGGAAGCCGTGGATCTCGTCGGGGATCACCAGTTCCTCGAAGTCCACGCCCTTGGCCTCCAGCCGCCGCGCCAGGTCGATGGTCTCGGCGAAGTGGACGTTGCGGTCGTCGTCGCCCTGGATCAGCAGCACCGGCGAGGTCCAGGTGGCGATGTCGGCGTCCGGCGAGGCCTTGAAGGCCGTCTCCATGGCCTGGTTCAGGTCGCCCTTTTCGTAACGATCGGTCCGCGCGCCGGCCTGCCGCGCCACCGTCCGCGACCAGTCGTGCACCCCGTGGAAGTCGACGCCGGCCTTGAACAGGTCGGAGTTGCGCGCCAGGCCCAGCGCCGTCAGCAGGCCGCCGTAGGAGCCGCCCCAGATGCCGATCCGCTTGGGATCGACGCCGGGCACGGTCTGCAGGAAGCGCCCGCCGGCCGCCACGTCCTGGTATTCCGAAGACCCCAGCGCCCCGCCCTGCGGCCAGTGCTGGAAGTCCCAGCCATAGGCGATGCCCAGGCGATAGTTCACCGACAGCACGGTGAAGCCGTGCGCCGCCAGGTACTGGTTCAGGGCGTAGGCGTTCGAGTAGTAGTCCATGTAGGACCAGCCCAGCATCATCTGCCGGAACGACCCGCCGTGGACGAAGATCACCCCGGGCGTGTTCTTGGCGCCCGGCGCCTGGAACAGCTGGCCCTCGATGGTCAGGCCGTCCGGGGCCTTCCATGTCGCCTTCTTGGGGACCACGAACTTCGCGCCCGCGAACCCGGCGGGCGGCGTCTGGCCGGCGAGCGCCCGGCGGCCCGAGCCGTTGGCGGCCATCACGTCCACCACCGGCGGCGCCTTGGCGTCCGCGCCAATGAAGGCGACGCCCGTCGAGATCGTCGCCGGGCTCCACTCCAGCGTCGTCCCGCTGGTCAGGGCGACGGGCGCGCCGCCCTCGACCGAGACGCGGTAGAGGTGGCGGCGCTGGTTGTCGTCCGGCAGCGCCCCGGTGTTGGCCGAATAGGTGATCGACTTGCCGTCGCGGCTCCTGGCGATGTGCTCGACCATGAAGGCGCCGGGCGTCAGCAGCTTGGCCGCGCCGCCCGTGGCGGGGACGGCGTAGAGGTGCGGCCAGTTGTCGGCTTCGGAGAGGAAGGTCAGCGTCCCCTCGCCCGCCCAGTCCAGGTTCGCCTGGCCGGCGACGTCAGGATAGGAGCCGTGCAGGTCCTTGCCGCTCTGCCAGACCCTGTGGCCGGTTCCGGTCGCGACCTCGGCCGTCCAGATCGACCAGGGGCGCGGATTGCGGGTCAGCAGGGGCTGGGGCTCGCCGCCCCGGCCGGCCTGGCGGGTGAAGGCGATCTTCGTCCCGTCCGGCGACCAGACCGGCTCGCGGTCGATGCTGGTGGACGGCGCCAGCCACTCCAGCGGCTGGCCCTCGCTCGTGAAGACCCCGATGAAGGCGTGGTCGCCGTCGCGCATCGAGGCGAAGGCGAGCTTCGATCCGTCCGGCGACCAGGCCAGCTCGCCGTCCTTGCCGCGATCGAAGAACAGCTTCTTCGCGCCCGTCCCATCCAGCCTGGCGGTCCAGACCGCGCCGTCGCGCACGAAGGCCAGCTCGCCCTTCGCCGAGATCGCCGGCTCGTCGCCCTCGACGATCTTCGCCGCCGGCTTCGCGCCGGTCGGATCGGCCTGCCACAGGGTGACCTTGGGCTGCTCCGCGCTGTGGGCCGGATCGGGCGCCAGGTTGCCGGCCGCCGGCCAGTTGGCGTCATGGTCGCCGCCCCGCACGAATACCAGGACCTTGCCGTCCGGCGAGAAGGTGAGCTGGGTCAGCTCCTGGCCGTCGTCGGCGGTGAACTGGGTCACCTGTCTGGGCGTGAAGTCCGGGCCGGACGCCGCCCAGACGTTCCTGACGCCCTTGACCACCCGCACCCAGGCGATGGCGTCCGCCTTCTGCGCGCTCACCAGACCTTCGGTGAAGGGATAGGCCAGCGCGTCGGCGACGCTGAAGCTGTCGGCGGCCCTGGCCCCGGCGGCGGCCAGCAACGCCCCGGCCGCAACCGCGGTCAGAAGAAATCCACGCATACGCTTGTTCCCCCTTAATAACTCTTCGGCAGCCCCAGCACCCGCTCGGCGATGAAGTTGAAGATCATCTCGCGGCTGACCGGCGCGATCCGCGGGATCATGGCCTCGCGGAAATAGCGCTCGACGTCGAACTCTTTCGCATAGCCCATGCCGCCATGCGCCAGGACGGCGGCCTCGCAGGCGCGGAAACCAGCTTCGCCGCCCAGATATTTGGCGGCGTTGGCCTCGGCCCCGCACTCCTGGCCGGCGTCGTAGAGGGCCGCCGCCCGGAAGGCCATCAGGTTGGCGGCTTCCAGTTCGGCCCAGACGCGGGCCAGCGGATGCGCGATGCCCTGGTTCTGGCCGATGGGCCGGCCGAACACCACGCGCTCCTTGGCGTAGGCGGCGGCCTTCTTCAGCGCCGCGCGGCCCAGGCCCACGGCCTCGGCCCCGATCAGCACCCGCTCCGGGTTCAGTCCCTCCAGCAGGTAGTAGAAGCCGCGCCCCTCCTCGCCCACCAGGGCGTCGGCCGGCACGTGCAGGTCGTCGATGAAGACCGCGTTCGATTCCACCGCCTTGCGGCCCATCTTGGGGATCGGCGTCGCCTGGATCTTCTCGCGGTCGAAGTCGACGTAGAACAGGCTGATGCCGTCGGTGGCCTTCTTCACCTCGGCGCGCGGCGTGGTGCGGGCGACGATCAGCATCTTGGTGGCCCGCTGGGCCATGGTCGTCCACATCTTCCGGCCGCGGATCACATAGCCGTCGTTGGTGCGGGTGGCCCTGGTCGACAGGCTGGTGGTGTCGAGGCCGGCGTCGGGCTCGGTGACGCCAAAGCACATCTTGTCCTGGCCGGCGATCAGGCGCGGGATCAGCTTCTTCTTCTGCGCGTCGGTCCCGAACTTCACCAGCGGCATGGGGCCGAAGATGTTGAGGTGCAGGGCGCTCGCGCCGGAGAACCCCGCCCCGCTCTCGGCCACCGCCTGCATGGCGATCGCGGCCTCGGTGAGGCCCAGGCCGGAGCCGCCCAGCTCCGTCGGCATCGCCGCGCCCAGCCATCCCGCCTCGGCCATGGCGGTGACGAAGGCCTCCGGGAAATCGCCCGTCTCGTCGGTCCGGCGCCAATAGTCCGCGTCGAAGCGGGCGCAGAGCTTCAGCACGCCCTCGCGGATCGCCTGCTGGTCGTCGGTGAAGCCGTAGGCCGTGGTCATGCTGAGGTCCCCGATCCGAACCTCGCAGGATCGAGCCGCGCCGCATAGGGGCCCGGATCACGCCCTGTCACCCAAGCCGTTACGACCTGGGCGACCAGCGGCGCTAGCAGCCAGCCGTTGCGCCGCGCGCCGGTGGCGAGGATCACGCCGGGCGTGCGCGACGGTCCGACCATCGGCAGACCATCCGGCGTGGCCGCGCGGATGCCCCGCTCCGCCTTATACGCGTGCGAATCCTGGTGGGCGAAAAGCGACCCAGATCCCGCGATCAGGTCTGCAAACGCGACGGCGTCGAATTCGAGATCCGACCGGCCCAGCTCCATTGTGGCGCCGAAGATCAGTCCCTCCGACGACGGCACGGCATAGCCCCAGGGCGAACGGAGGCAAACGCCGCCGCCCTTCACATCGCCGTAGCGCAGAATCTGTCCCTTGATCGGAAACAGGACGTCGAGTTCCGGCGCCAGCTCGGCCAAGCCTCGGTCATAGCCCACCGCCAGCACCAGGGCGTCCGCCGCCGACCGCTCACTGACGCGCTCGGTCTGAAAGGCGACACCCGAAGCTTCGCAGGCGGTCCGCAACGCCGTCAGCGCTGGCTTGGACTCCAACCTCCAATCCTCGCGCACGAGAAGGCCGCGTTGCAGAGCGGACGAGATGGCCGGGGGCGCCGTCTCGTAGGGGTCCGGCGGCGATACGTCAGGCGCCAGGGCTTCGATGGTCCCCCGTCCGACCTCGGTCATCGGCACGCCGAGCCGGACAAGGGCGGCATGGATGTCCGCCAGCCATACATCGCCCCCGAGCGCCAGCGCGCCGGAGCGGTCCAGCGTCAGGCCGATGCGCGCTTCCAGAGCAGCCCATTGATCACGGGCGGCGAACAGCAGATCTGCGTGAAGCGCCATGTCGGGTTCGAGCGCGCATTCGAACGCAGGCGCCAACATCCCGGCCGCCACACTCGAGGCTCGGCCAAAGCCGCCCGGATCGCACACGGTCACCGCACAGCCCGCGTCGGCCAGCGCCAGGGCGCAGCTCAGGCCCAGCGCGCCTGCTCCCGCCACGATCACCTGCGCGCCCCGGCTCATGCGCCTTTCCAGCCCTCCGCGGACATGAAATCAAGGCGTCGCGGACGATTTCGCCGGTCCGCCCTGTCCGGACCCGCCATGACCGCCTTCGTCACCGTCCGCTACGAGACCCGCCCGCGTGGCCGGGTGGCCCACGTCGCCATCGACAACCAGAGGAAGCTGAACAGCCTCTCCAGCGAGGTGATGGCCGAGTTCGTGAGCGCCTTCCAGGCCTTGGGCGGCGAGCGCGACCTGCGCTGCGTCGTGCTGACCGGCGCCGGCAATAAGGCCTTCATCGGCGGCGCCAACATCGACGAGATGGCGGCGATCACCTCGCCCGCCGAGGGCCGCGCCTTCATCCTGAAGGTCCACGCCTGCTGCCGCGCGGTGCGCGACCTGCCGGTCCCGGTGATCGCCGCGGTGAACGGCTGGTGCCTGGGCGCGGGGCTGGAGGTGGCCGCCGCCTGCGACATGCGCCTGGCCGCCGACACCGCGACCTTCGGCATGCCGGAGGTGAAGCTGGGCATCCCCTCGGTGGTCGAGGCCGCCCTCCTGCCGCAGCTCATCGGCTGGGGCCGCACCCGGCGCATCCTGATGACCGGCGAGACCTTCGGCGCCGCCGAGGCCCTGGCCTGGGGACTGGTGGAGGAGCTCCATCCGGCGGTCGGACTTTCCGCCGCGGTCGAGCGGGTCGTCGACCTGTTGCTGGACGCGGAGCCCGAGGCGGTGCGCATCCAGAAGGCCCTGATCCGCCGATGGGAAGATCTGGCAACCACCCAGGCCATTGCGGCCGGCGTGGACGCCTTCGAAGCCGCCTGGCGAGGCGAAGAGCCCCGGCAGGCGATGGCCCGCTATCTGGCCGAGCGAAAAGCTAGGCGCTGAGCGGCGCCCGCTCCCTCTCGCCCCAGCCCAGGTGCCACTCCGGCTCGCCGGCGAACCGTTCAGCGAGGAAGTCCACGAACACCCGGACCTTGGCCGCCAGGTGCCGGGCGTGCGGATAGACCGCGTGCACGTGGATCAGCTGCGGCTCGTAGGCGCAGAGCAGCGGGATCAGCCGCCCGGCCCGCAGGTCGTCGGCCGCGGCGAAGGCCGGCGTGGCGGTGATGCCCAGCCCGCGCCGCGCGGCGGCCACGCAGGCGTCGGCGCCGCCGAACTTCAGCCGGCCGTGGACCCGCACCTCCTGGCGTTCGCCAGCCTCGTCATAGGTCCAGATCGACGGGTCGTGCATGTTGTTGTCGAGGATCGCCTCGTGCTGGGCGAGGTCGACCGGCGTCTGTGGCGCGCCCGCCGCCTGCAGATAGGCCGGCGAGGCGCAGGTGATCAGCCGCACCGGCGCCAGCTTGCGCGCGATGACCGATGAGTCCGGCAGGTTGCCGATCCGCACCGCCACGTCGAAGCCCTCTTCCACCAGATTGACCATCCGGTCGGTGACCGAGACGTCGAGCGAGACCTCCGGATAGGCGGCGGCGAAGTCCAGCAGGGCCGGCGTCAGCTGGTTCGCGCCGAACGACACGGGCGCCGAGACGCGCAACAGGCCGCGCGGCCCGGTCTGATCGCGCACCGAGCCCTCCAGGGCGTCGAACTCCTCCACCAGGTTGCGGGCCCGCTCGAGGTAGGCGCGGCCGGTGTCGGTCAGCGAGACGTCGCGGGTGGTGCGGTTCAGCAGCCGCGCGCCCAGGCGGTTCTCCAGCCGGGCCACCAGCTTGGAGACCTGCGCCGAGGAGACGCCTAGCCTTCGCGCGCCCTGTGTGAAGCTGCGGGCGTCCGCCACCGCCGTGAACGCGTTGATCTCGTCGAACCGATCCATGGACGCCTCACGCTATTGGTTCCCAATCGGAAACATACTTATGCGGAAGCCCCGGATTATCAACACATCGGGATGGGTTCATCTAAGCCGCATCGAATTCCACGCTTCCCTCTAGGAGCTTTCAGATGGCCAAGACCCGCAAGATCGCCGTGATCGTCGGCAGCCTCCGCAAGGAGTCCTTTTCCCGCAAGCTCGCCAAGGCGATCGCCGCCGTGGCGCCCTCGCACCTGGACTTCGACTTCGTCGACATCGGCCAGCTTCAGCACTTCAACCAGGACCTGGAACAGACCCCGCCGCAGGAATGGGTCGATTTCCGCGACCGCGTCCGCGGCGCCGACGCGGTGCTGTTCGTGACGCCGGAGTACAACCGCGGCCTGCCCGGCGTGCTTAAGAACGCCATCGACGTGGGCTCGCGCCCCTACGGCCACAGCGTCTGGAACGCCAAGCCAGCCGCGGTGGTCTCGAACAGCCCCGGCGCGATCGGCGGCTTCGGCGCCTACCACCATCTGCGCCAGTCGCTGGTGTTCCTGAACATGCCGACCGTGAACCAGCCCGAGACCTACGTCGGTGGCGTGGCCCAGATGTTCGACGAGAACGGCGAACTCACCAACGAGAGCACCCGTGAATTCCTGACCGGCTTCGGCCAGGTCTTCGCCGACGGGATCGAGAAGCACCTCGCCTAGGATCGCTCCGATGACTCTGCCGACCTTCTTCATCCCCCATGGCGCGGGGCCCTGCTTCTTCATGGACTGGACGCGGGGCCCGGCCGACACCTGGGACAGGACCGCCGCCTGGCTGAAAGGCCTGGTGGCCGGCCTGCCGGAACGGCCCAAGGCGATCCTGGTGGTCTCCGGCCACTGGGAAGCCCCGGTCTTCACCGTGGGCTCGTCGCCCAAGCCCGACATGGTCTTCGACTACTACGGCTTCCCGGAAGAGACCTACCGCCTGAGCTTCCCGGCCGATGGCGCCCCGCCGCTGGCCGCGCGCGTGCGTGACCTGCTGGCCAAGGCCGGCTTCCCGACGGCGGAAGACGCGTCCCGGGGCTACGACCACGGGGTCTTCGTGCCCCTGCTGCTGGCGACGCCGGAGGCCGACATCCCGGTCGTCCAGCTGTCCCTGCGCCAGGACCTGGATCCAGAGGCGCACCTCGCCGCCGGCCGGGCGCTCGCGCCCCTGCGCGACGAGGGCGTGCTGATTGTGGGGTCGGGGATGAGCTGGCACAACATGCGCGGCTTCAGCCCGGCCTTCACCGAGAAGTCCAAGGTGTTCGACGCCTGGCTGGAGACCGCGGTGCGCGATCCGGCGACCCGTGACGCCGCCCTCACCCACTGGGCCGAGGGCCCCTACGCCCGCGAGGCGCACCCGCGCGAGGAGCACCTGGCGCCCCTGTTCGTCGTGGCCGGCGCGGCCGCGAGCGAGCCCGGGCGTCTGGCGTTCCGCGACGTCGCCATGGACGTGGCGCTCAGCGGCTACGCGTTCGGGGCGGTGGAGGCTTGACGCTCAGGCGTCGGCCCTTGATCCGCCTGCGGAGGCTCCAAGATCCTCCCCCAGGGCGAAGCCCGATTGAGGGGGAGGATCTTGGGCGAGGGAAATCGAAAATCCTTGACTCTAGCCTCGACCTATGTTCCTGTTTTGTTCATGTCGGAGGCAGCAGCCAAACGCGAACGGGCGGAGCAGATCCTGGGCGAGCTTTCCGAGCTTGGCCTGATGCTGGCCCGCGACCTGGCGACAGCCGCCCGTGCGGCCGAACAGCCCGAAGAGAAGGTCGCCCTGGTCGCGGCTTTCCAGAAGACCTCGCGCACCGTGCGCCTCACCCTGGCCCTGGACTTCAAGCTGCAGCGCGACGCCGAACGCGAGGCGCGGGCGGCGGCGAAGGACGAAGCCGCCGAGGCGGCCGATGCGGCGTTGCGCGACAGCAAGATCATGCGGGCCGCCGAAGCCGCGATGGTCGAAATGACCCGGCCCTCCCCGCGGGAAAATCAGAAGCGCCGGGTGAAGGCGGTCCTCAACCGCTTGATCTGGAACGAGGCCGAAGGCGACGAGGAAGAATACGAAATTCTCCTCGAAGACCTCGACGCCCGCCTCTACGAGGCCGAGGACGCCCCAGGCTTCGCCGACCTGCCCATCGAGGTCCTGGCCGAGAAGCTCGCCAAGGACATGCGCCTCTCCGGCGAGCTGGTGGTCACCACCGCCGAACGCTTCGCCCCGGCGAACATCCCGGAGCCACCGTTAGCCGATACCGGCTGAGCCCTAGGCCGCGGTCGCCGCGGCGACCGCCTTGCGACGGGAGTCCAGCGCCTTCTCGATGGCCTGGAACAGGCGCGCCGCCTCGATCGGCTTGGCGACGAAGTCGTCCATGCCCGCCTCGGCATATTCCGCCACCTGGTGGGCCATGGCGTTGGCGGTCAGGGCGACGATGGGGGTGCGCGCGATGCCCGCGGCCCGTTCCCGGGCGCGGATCATGCCGGTCGCGGTGGGTCCGTCCACCTCCGGCATCTGCACGTCCATCAGGATCATGTCCCAGGGCTCGCTGGCCCAGGCGTCGACGGCCTCGCGGCCGTTGCTGACGATGGTGGGCTCGATGCCGACCTGCGCCAGCAGGGTGCGCAGCACCAGCTGGTTCATGCCGTTGTCCTCGGCCGCCAGGATGCGGATCTCGCCCCCGTCAGCCGCCGCGGCCGTCGGCTCGCCGGCCGCCGGCGCTGTCCGCTCCGGCGCGTCGGCGACCCGTTCCAGCGGCAGGTCCACCGTGAAGGTCGCGCCCTCGCCCGGCGTGCTGTCCGCCCGAATCTCGCCGCCCATCAGGGTCGCCAGGTCTCGGCAGATGGCCAGGCCCAGCCCGGTGCCGCCATAGCGGCGCGTGGTCGAGGCGTCGGCCTGCTCGAACTTCTGGAAGAGGCTCGCCAGCTTTTCCGGCGCGATCCCGATGCCGGTGTCGCAGACCTGCAGCCGCAGGCGCCGGCCGCGCCGCGACAGGGTCACCTTGACCCCGCCCTTGCCGGTGAACTTCAGGCTGTTGGAGATCAGGTTGTAGAGGACCTGGCGGACCCGGACGCTGTCGCCGAGATAGACGCCCCGCGCCGCCGGCTGGATGTTGAGCGTGAGCGCAAGGCCCTTGGCCTGGGCCGTGGCGGCGAAGGCGCTCACCGCGCCCTGGGCGATTTCCTCGAGGTCGAACTCGGCGCGTTCCAACTCCACCTTGCCAGCCTCGATCTTCGACAGGTCGAGCACGTCGTTCAGGATCGCCAGCAGGCTCTCGCCCGACTGATGGATCACATCCAGGCGCTGGCGCTGCTCGCTGTCGAGCGTGCCGGTGGCCATGGCCTGGGCCATGCCCAGCACCCCGTTCAGCGGGGTGCGGATCTCGTGGCTCATGGTGGCCAGGAAGGCCGACTTGGCGCGGGTGGCGCTCTCGGCCTCGTCCTTGGCCTGGATCAGGGCGCGTTCCTGGGCCTTGCGCTCGGTGATGTTCTGCAGCGCGCCCACCATGCGCAGGGGCTGGCCGTCCTCGTCCTGGAAGTAACGCACCGCGCTCTGCACCCAGACCTCGCGGTCGTCAGAGCGCGGGACCCGATATTCCGGACGGTAGGGTACGCCGTCGGCCTCCCACTGCGCCCAGGCCGCCTGCACCGCCGGCAGGTCGCGCTTGTCGATCCGGCTCCAGATGTCGGTCGCCAGCTCCTCATAGGTCGCGGGTTCGGTGAAGAAGGTGTCCTCGGCGCCGATCTTGATCAGCTCGCGACGGCGGAAATCCAGTTCCCAGACGTGGACGTCGGCGATCTCCATGGCCAACCGCAGAAGCTCCTCCGAGCGCTCGGTACGCTCGAGGGCTTCCACCATGCCGGTGACGTCGTGCGAGTTGATGATCAGGCCGCCGATCTCGCCGGCGGCGTTGCGCCAGGGCGTCAGCTCCACCTGCAGCCAGGCGATGGAGCCGTCCGGGCGGTCCAGCTGCACGCGCTCGGCGCGCACCGATTCGCCGGCCAGGCAGCGGTCGTAGACCGGCTTCCACTTCGTGTGGGAGTTGGGGAACAGGTCGTAGAGCGACTGGCCCACGACCTCGCGCCCGACCATCTGGCGGGCCTCGATCCAGCGCGGGCTGGCCGAGATCACGCGCATGTCCGCGTCGGTCATCAGCAGCGACAGGGGCGCGGTGTCGATGATCTGGCTGACCATGCGCTGGGCGACGTCGCTCTCCCGCCGGGCCGCCTCGCGGGCGAGCTTGGCCTGGACCCGGCTCCATTCGTCGGCGACGAAATCGGCCAGGTCCTGCAGGTTCGCGGCGAGGTCCGGATCGTACGGTGTCGGCTTCGGACCGGCCACCACGAAGGCGCCCGGCGTCGAGCCGTCCTCGAGGCGGATGGGCGTGGCGATATAGCAGCGCAGGAATGGGGCGTGGGTGACGGCCGGCCGGTCGCGATAGTCCGGATCCTGGCTGAGGTCGCCCAGCCAGACGGTCTCGCCGCGCTCAACGGCCAGGCTCGCGATCGGCGCGCTCTTGGGCGCCTCGCCGTAAGGCTCGTGGCTGCGCCAGGCGAGGCCCTGGTCGAACAGCACCACCGAGGCCTCCGCGTCGGGGAACAGGGCGCGTGCGATCCGGCGCGCGCGATCGAAGACCGGCGTCGATTCTTCCAGACCGAGCGGCGCGGTTGGCCGACCCTGTTCGGTCATCGATGCTCCCCAAACTCTGGACGGACCCTGCGCCTTCCCGGTTAAGAAAGGGCTCTAATCCGCGCCAAGTCCGCGCCGCGCCACGACTAATCGACGCAGCACGATCCCGCTCGCGGTGGCGACATTCAGGGAGTCGAAGCCGCCCGCCATGTCGATGCGAACCGTCTTCATCCGGTCGAGCACAAAGCCTGGCAGGCCCGGCCCTTCGGCGCCGAACAGCACCGCGGCGCGCGGCCCC
>JAFEDM010000002.1 GCA_018241625.1 Pseudomonadota bacterium
GGCAGGCGCGCGGTCATGTCCTGCACCAGGGCGTTGAGGTCGGCGACCTCCTTGGCTTTGCCCGCGTCGGTGTTGGGATAGAGGTACTTCGGGTCCTTGAAGAGCGCGCCGTAGCGCTCGGTGACCGTGCCGCCGGTCATGCCCAGCTTGCGGAACAGGGTGTCGGCGCGAGCCTGCAGTTCGGCGGTGATGTCGAGGCCCAGCTTGTGGACCTCGGCCGGGGTCATGGTCGTGGTGGTCTGGGTTTGCAGGCACGCGGCGTAGTAGGCCTCGCCGTCGGGCAGCCGCCAGACGCCGGCCTCGTGCGTCGCCTTGGGCTTCAGGCTCTCCAGCAGGGCCATCTGGCGCTCCAGCGCCGGCAGCACCTTCTGCTCATAGGCCTTGGTCGCCTGCGCGGCCCAGTCGCCGGCGATGCCCTTGGCCTTCGCCCGGTCGACCACCGAGGAGACCAGCGTCGACTTGTCGGCCGGCGCGTGCAGGGTCTTCATCTGCTCCAGCGCGCCCTTGAGGCAGAAGTCCGGCGGCACGACACCCAGGCCCACATCGTGGCGGACCCGCTCGCACTCCTGGTCCATCAGCCGGGCGAACTCGCCGAGCCGCGCCACATAGGCCTCGCAGTCGGCCCGGGTCTCGATGGTGTGCTGGCTGTCCAGGAAGTCCGGAACGCCCGACCAGGCGCCCGTGATCTGGGAGAGCACATAGGGCGCATTGCCGTCGCCGTAGGCGAAGCCCTTGTAGAACCGCTCGCTGGTCTGCAGGTCGTAGAGGACCGAGTCGTAGTTCACCGCCGGCATGCCGGAGAGCGCCTTGCGGTCGATGCCGCGCAGGCGCCCCAGGTCGGCGGCGTTCATCTGCTTGCGCCGCGCGACGTCGGCCAGGCCGTCCTTGCTGAGACGCGACTTCTCATAGGCGCGGGCGCCCTTGTCGAGGCCGAGCGAGGTGGCGAGTTCAGGGCTCTCGTCGAGGTACTGGTTGAAGAAGTCGTCGAACGCCCGGTTGAGCTGCGCCTCCGCACCCTTCGCCGTGGTTTCCGCCCCGGCGGCGCTGACCAGCGCCAGCGACGCCCCCGAACCCAACAGAACGTCACGGCGATTGAGCATCGATATCCCCCGAAAACGCGGACCGAAGGGCATGGATTACGGCTGCGGGGCTCCTGCACGCAACCCCGTGCGCCGTTCTGCGTCGTCGCTTTGTCAAAAACGCGGAAAGCGGCCAAGCTCGAGGCGCGAAGAACTGTCATCAGCCGCGGACAGGGTAGCCCCATGCGACTCTCCAGCTTGTTCCTCCGCCTCTCGCTTCTCGCCGCGCTCGCGCCCGCCGCGCCCGCCTTCGCCGATACGGGACCTATCCTGCCGACCGGCCAGCGGCTGACGCCGCGCGCGGCGCACGGCTCGGTCTTCCAGACGCTGAACCCGGGCCTGCCCAGCCTGCCGGGCTTCACCGCCGGCCAGGCCTCGGCCGTGGCCCTGTCTCCGGACAAGCGTACGCTGTTGATCCTCACCAGCGGCTACAACCGCAACACCGGCGCGGACGGCAAGCGCGTCGCCGACCAGAGCAACGAGTACGTCTTCGTCTACGGCCTGGGCAAACGCGGGCCGGTGAAACGCCAGGTGCTACAGGTCCCCAACACCTTCCTCGGCATCGCCTGGGCCCCGGACGGCAAGCGCTTCTACGTCTCGGCCGGGGTGGACGACGCGGTGTTGGAATATGCCGCCAGCCCCCAGGGCTTCCACGCCGCGCGCAGGTTCCCGCTGTCCCACGCCGAAGGCCTGGGGATCGAGGTGAAGCCCGAGACCGCTGGCCTGGCGGTCAGCCCCGACGGTCGCTGGCTGCTGGCGGCCAACCTGCAGAACGATTCCGTCAGCCTCGTCGACCTCGGCGTCGGCAAGGTTGCGGGCGAACTCGACCTGCGGCCCGGCAAGTCGGATCCGGCCCGTCATGGTGAGCCCGGCGGCGGCTTCCCTCAGGCCATCGCCTGGATCGGCCCCGGCCGCGCCTTCGTCTCCACCGAGCGCGACCGCGAGGTGATCGAGCTGTCCGCCACCGGCGGGACGCTGAAACTGGTCCGCCGCATCAAGACCGAGGGCCAGCCCGCCGCCCTGCTGGCCGCGCCCGGCGGCAAGCGGCTCTATGCGGCGCTCGGCAACACCGACGCGCTGGCGGTCATCGACACCGCCGCCGGCAAGGTGATCCAGACCACGCCCACGCTCGGCACGGCGGAGATGATGCACGGGCGCAAGTTCCGCGGCGGCGCCAACAGCAACGCCCTGGCCCTCGGTCCGGACGACAAGACCCTCTATGTCTCGAACGGCGGCGAGAACGCCGTGGCGGTGGTGGCGCTGGGCGCCGGCGGGCCGCGCGTCGCGGGCCTGGTTCCCACCGGCTGGTATCCGACCGGCGTGGCCGTGGCCGGCGGCAAGCTCTACGCCGTCAACGGCAAGAGCGACCCCGGCCCGAACCCCGGTTGGTGCCGTAACACCCTCAGCATCAAGCCGGAAGACTCCTTCGCCTGCCGGGCCACCAACACCTACGGCTGGCAGCTCGAGAAGGCGGGATTCCTGGCGACGCCGCTTCCCGCCGGCGCCGAGCTGGCGCGCCTGACGCACCAGGTGGCGCTGAATGTGGGCTTCATCCCCGATCCGGCGGCCGACCGCGACGAGGCGACCATGGCGGCGATCCGCCAGCGGATCAAACACGTCATCTACATCGTCAAGGAGAACCGCACCTACGACCAGGTGCTGGGCGACCTGGAGGTGGGCGACGGCGACCCGAAGCTGGCGGTGTTCAACCGCGGCATCACCCCGAACCTGCACGCCATCGCCCGCCAGTTCGTGGACCTGGATCATCTGTTCGCCTCGGGCGAAAGCTCCAACGTCGGCTGGAACTGGACCACCGCGGCCCGCACCAACGACTTCACCGAGCGCGAGGCGCCGGTGAACTACGCTCAACGCGGCCTGCAGTACGACCAGGAAGGCTCGAACCGGAACGTCAACGTCGCCATCACGCCCCATGCCGCGCGCAAGGCGGCCAGGATCGCGACGCCGGACGACGACGACGTCCTGCCCGGGACGGCTGACGTCGCCGCGCTCGACGGGCCCGAAGCCGGCGAGGAAGGCCAGGGCTACGTCTGGAACTCGGCGCTGCGGGCTGGGCTCTCGGTGCGCAACTACGGCTTCTATGGCGACCTGTCGCGCTACTACAAAGCCGAGGACGCCATCCCGCTGGAGCGCGACCCGTTCGGCAAGAAGCTGCAGGTCTTCTACGCCGCGAGGCCGGAGCTGATCCCCCTCACGGATCCCTACTTCCGCGGCTTCGATCAGGCCTTCCCCGACTACTGGCGCTTCCAGGAGTGGAAGCGCGAGTTCGACGGCTATGCCGCCCGGCGCGACCTGCCGGCGCTCACCCTGCTGCGGCTCGCGCACGACCACACCGGCGAGTTCGCCCGCGGCATAGACGGCATCAACACGGTGGAGGCCGAGGTCGCCGACAACGACTATGCGGTGGGCCTGGTCGCCCAGACCATCGCCGAGAGCCCCTTCGCCAAGGACACCCTGATCTTCGTCATCGAGGACGACGCCCAGGACGGCCCGGACCATGTGAGTTCGCGCCGGACCACGGCCTATGTCGTAGGGCCCTATGTGCGCCAGCACGCGGTGGTGTCGACGCCCTACACCACGGTCAACTTCGTGCGCACGATCGAGGATGTGCTGGGGATCCAGCCCATGGCCATGAACGACGCCCTGGCGCGCCCGATGGCCGATATCTTCGACCTGAACCAGGCC